>CAIVXP010000280.1 GCA_903909905.1 Akkermansiaceae bacterium | reverse complement strand
CGAGCAATGCCATCACCATGCCCCAATGGGCGATCATGCATTCGGGGTCCTCGCGAATGGCTGCGGCAAAGTGTCGGCAGGCTTCGAATTCCCATCCGAAGTGCAGATGGCTGAGGCCGCATTTGACGTGTGATTGGGCCGCCTCGCTAGTGGTGGACACGGCGGTCGTAATGCTTTCCGGGACGCCTGCGAGCGATGGTGCGCTCAAAGCCTTGACCGCATTGGGAATCGCTTTATCGGGCCCCGGCAGGGCCTCGCCCATGGCGTGGTGCGAGAGAAGCATCATGGTGCCAAGCAGCCGTAGCGGGAGTGACTTCATATCTTATGATTGTCCAAATTCCGGCTTTTAACCAATCAAAATGATGCTGGCGCGGGCGCGGCGCGGCGAAGTAGTCTTGGTGCATGAAGCTCGGAATCATTGGTTGCGGCAAGATGGGCACTGCATTTGTAGCGGGGGCGATTCGCTCCGGCGTGGTGGCGGCCTCGGCGGTCACAGGCATTGATCCGGTCAAGGCCGCGCGCGAGCATTTTGCGGGAGTGACGGGCGCCAAAGCGGCAGAGGAAATTTCGCCCTTGGCTGATTGCGATGTCATTTTGTTGTGCACCAAGCCGCAGGACGCATGTGCGGCGCTTGAGTTGTTGGTGTCGGTGTCGAAGTCGCCGCCGCTGGCCATATCGATTGCGGCGGGGGTCAAGCTTTCGGCTTTGGAGCAAGCAGCCAAAGGTAAAGCACGGGTCGTGCGAGCAATGCCCAACACGCCTGCTGCGGTGGGCAAAGGGGCCTCGGGTTTTTGCATGGGTCATTTGGCCACCTCTGCGGATGCGGATGTGGCAAAGCAAATTTTGAGTTCGGTCGGGCTCGCTATCGAGGTGCCGGAACGCTTGATGGATGCGGTGACCGGGCTTTCGGGCAGTGGTCCGGCTTATGTGTATCTGGTGATCGACGCACTGGCGGACGGTGGAGTGAAGGCGGGCCTGCCTCGTGCGGATGCGATCCGCTTGGCGGCTCAGACCGTGTGGGGTGCGGCCGCGATGGTGCTTGAAACCGGTGAGCATCCTGCGGTGCTCAAGGACATGGTCACATCGCCTGGCGGGACTACTATTGCCGGATTGGCGGAGCTAGAGAAGCACGGCTTGCGGTCGGCATTGATTGAGGCTGTGGCGGCAGCGACCCGGCGCTCGGCCGAGCTTGGCAAATGAATTGGCCGCGCGAATTTTTGGACTTTCCGCAGCTCGCACGGCGCTTATGCTCGTGGCAATGAATTGGCATGCAGCACTTTGTTTGGCGGGTTTTGCGACCTTGTTGGTTTCATGCGGAAATGATTCCGACGTGCCGATTCTTGCGGGCGACACTCGCGCAGCAGCAGCCGAGGGCGAGGAGGTGTATCAAAAGGCCAAGCAGGCCGATGATTCGGGCAATCGTCGGCGCGCGATCAAGTTTTACGACAAGGCTGCAAGCCAGTATCCCTTCGCCAAATCTGCGGAGATGGCGCGATATCGCCATGCGCAGTTGCTCGAGGAAAAAGGTGACATCCTCGGGGCCTTCAACGCGTACGACAAATTCCTCGCCCGCTACCCCGGCAGCAACATGTACTCCACCGTGCTCAACCGCCAAGTGAGTATGGCGCAAAGTGCTGCGGAGGGTCAGATCAAAACGAATTTCCTCGGCATCAAGTCGAAGCTTTCCTTGGAGAAAACGGTTGAGATGCTCGACAAGTTGCGAGCGCATGCACCGAAGTCGAGGGTTGCTTCGAAAGCGCATTTCACCAAGGGCCGGCTTTACGAATCCAAGCGCAAAGGCAAAGAGGCCATTGCCGCATATCGTGAGTTGGTGCGCGATCAACCGGACAGCCCCGAGGCGCCAGAGGCGCTCTTCCAAGTCGGAGTGATCCTGATGGATGAAGCTAAACGCGGAAACCAGAATCAGGCGAACCTCGATCTCGCGCGCGAAGCGTTCAACGACTATCTGATCCAGTACCCTGGTCACTCGCGCAACGCCGAGGCGCGCCGTCACTTGCAAGGAGTCGCCGGGCAGGATTTGCAGCGCTCGTACGACATCGCCGAGTTCTATCTCAAGACTGGCAAGATCGAGAGCGCAAAGGTTTATTATCGCGACATCACCCGGCGTTCGGGAGATGAAAAGATCCGCAATGCCGCAAAGGCCCGACTCAAGGAACTCGGCGAATGATGCGTTCAGTCCACCTGTTTTTCGCGTCGGCATTCGTTGCCGTCATGTGCTCTTCGTGCGCCGGCTATCGCTTGGGCGTCAACAAACCACCGGCGCTGGCCAAGGTGAAAAACATCCATGTGCCGATGTTTTCGAATCAGTCATTTCACCCGCGCGCCGAAGCATTGGCGACCTCGGCAGTGGTCAATACTTTTACTACCGACGGCACTTATCGCATCACCAGTTTGGATGAAGCCGATGCGGTGTTGGAGGGGCGTGTGGCTTCGATTGCCTACTCGATGGTTCTTGGCAATCGTCTCGATACCGCCCTTCCCGAGCAGTTGAGCAATGCGGTGACTCTTGAATGGAGCCTTCGCGACGCACGCGACCGGGGTAAGGTTCTCAGTTCCGGATCGAATGTCGGCACCAGTCAGTTTTTTGTGACCTCCAATCTTCAAACCGCGCGCAACAACGCCCTTCCCGATGCGCTCGAAAGGGCGGGGGAGGCTCTGGTCTCAAGGCTTTCCAACAGCTATTGAGTTGCCGCTCGGAAAAATCCTTGCGCATATCCCATCCGGTCGGTATGTAGTTGGCATGGAAAAGCGCAAAAGGCAACCGGTGGTGACGCGGCGGCGGATTCTTGAAGTGGCGGGGGAGGAATTTAGCAAAAGCGGTTATGCCGCATCGGGCTTGGGTGGGATCGTAGAAACAGCTGGGCTGACAAAGGGGGCTTTGTTTCACCATTTTGCCGACAAGCGGAGTCTGGGGCTTGCGTGGGTAAACGAGGTGGTTGCGGATGGGATTCGCGGGCGTTGGGTGGAGCCGATGGCGGAGCTGGGTTCGCTCGATGGATTGAAGGCGTTTTGTCGGGTTCGCTTGACCGAAATGACTGCGAATGACGAGTTGGCTGGGTTGGTGTTGATGGCGGCGGAGATGGGGTCTGTCGACGCAGTGATGGCAGCGGGCTTGGAAGAGGTTTTCGAAATCTGGCGCGGTGGCTTTGCGGAGTTGCTCGAAAGGGGTAAGTTGGCGGGCTGGATCCATCGTTCGATCCAACCGGCGGTCGAGGCACCGTTTTTTGTTTCGATGATTTGTGGATTTAGCGTCGGCATGCGTTTGCCGTCTGCCGATGCGACCCGTCGCATGGGCTTGATGGCCCTGGATGGTTACCTTGAGACCTTGCGCGCGGTGTGAGCTTACAGCGCTTTGAATCCGCCGAGTTTGCAGGCGCGTTTGAAGTGTGTGGCGCTGACCGGGTTGATCGAAAGTCGCGTGCCGCGTTGGCAGACCATCATTTCGCAGAGTTCGGGGTCCTGCTTGAGTGTGTCGAGCGGAATGATTTCGCTGAAGCGTGCGACGAACTCGAAATCGACAAGCCACCAGCGCGGGTTTTCGCGTGTTGATTTTGGGTCGAAGTATTCGCTCTGCGGCTCGAACTGGGTGGAGTCGGGATAGGGAGCATCGACGACTTTGGCGATGCCTGCGATGCCGGGGGGCTTGGCGTTTGAGTGATAGAATAGCGCGAGGTCGCCAGGTTTCATGTCGCGCCACATGAAGTTGCGGGCCTGGTAGTTGCGGACGCCGGTCCAGGGTTCGCGCCCGACGCGTTCAAGGTCCGCGATGGAGAAAACGTCGGGTTCTGATTTGATCAGCCAGTGGTTCATGGATCAGCTCAGGTCCTTTGCCAATCCGCTTTTGAGTTTGGGTAAACGCAGGTGTTCCGGGCCGATCTCGAGTCCTTTGCTGGCGCGGACATCGGCTTCGATGGCCTCGATCACATCGAGCTCGGGGCGGAAGTCGGCCGCATGATAAGAGCTACGGACGAGCGGACCGCTGGCGACATGGCGGAAGCCTTTTTGCAGGGCAATTTCGCGATATTCGTCGAAGGTGGCGGGTTCGATGTACTCCACCACAGGTAGATGCTTGGGCGTGGGGCGCAGGTACTGGCCGAGGGTGAGCACGGTGACATCGTGCTCGCGGAGATCGTCCATGGCGCGGAGGATTTCGTCGCGTCGCTCACCGAGGCCGAGCATGATGCCGCTTTTGGTGGCGACTTTGCCATCGACCATGGCTTTCGCTTTTTTCAGCACGCTGAGGCTACGTTGGTATTGCGCGCGCGAGCGAACAAGCGGGGTGAGGCGTTCGACCGTTTCGATGTTGTGGTTGAAGATGTGGGGTCGTGCATCCATCACCATTTGCAGGGCCCAGTCGCGGTCATTGAAATCGGGTACGAGCACTTCGATGATGATCGAGGGATTGGCGGCGCGTACTGCCTCGATGGTTTGTTTGAAATGCTCGGCACCACCATCGCGCAGATCGTCGCGGGCAACGGCGGTGATGACCACATGGCGCAGGTTGAGGCGTTGGGTGGCCTCGGCGACGCGTTGCGGTTCGTCCGCTTCGAGGGCATCGGGGCGTGCGGTTTTGACCGCGCAGAATCCGCAGGCACGGGTGCATTTTTCGCCGGCGATCATGAAGGTCGCGGTGCCTTGGCTCCAGCATTCCCAACGGTTTGGGCATTGCGCCTCTTCACAAACGGTAACGAGCTTGAGATCAGTGATCAGTGACTTCGTCGACCAGAATGCCGGGTTGCTCGGCAGACGGACCTTGATCCATGAGGGTTTTTTGTCCCGGTGTAATACGGGATCCATTCTCATTTTTGGACCGCAGTTGCTCATCGCGGCAGGAACTTAGGGGTGCAGCCCGAAACGGGAAAGTGGAAAGTGGCTGACCATGGGGGATTGTGGGAAAGGCGTGGGGCTTCATGCAGCAAGTCTCAGCCAAAAGCACCGCATCCCGCGTGGGATCCGTTTACTTGCTAAGTGCCGGGCACTTGCACCACCTTGATGTACTGGTAGGAGTGCTTCGCGAGGAAATCCGCCTTTTGGGTATCGTTGAAGGAGCGGCTTTTGAGCTGATCGATCGCGAAGTCCGTCAGGATGGTCAACGACAGCGACACGGCAGCGACACGGCCTGCCTTGATCTCTGCATCCGTAACGGTTGTGCCGCCCGATGCGCCACCAGTTGCGTCACAGACAATTTCAGTGCCTTTGACTTTGAAAGATTGGGTGGTTCGGGCACCACTTGCACTGCCGAGTGCTATGGGGACCGTCACCGAAGTGCCATCGGATTTGGTGACCTGCACATGAAAGGTGACGGAAAACTGGAAGACATTTTCACAAAGGAAATTTTCTTGATCTGAAAGTTTGGAATCGTGTGTTGCGAAAGCCGTTTCCAAATTGGCTTTCCCAAGCAAATCATTAAAGGTATCATTCGGATTCACGAGCAAGCGGTTGAGCACGAATGTTTTGAAGGTGGAGCCGGTCGGGCTCATGGGGTCTTTATAATCGAGTTTGTAGGCCACACACGACACCTCGCCACCAATGTCGTTGGTTGTACCGATTTCTCCGTTGTAGCGGTCGGTCGCGGTGGTGAAAAAAATCAATTTAGATGCGTTGGTGCTTTGCAGCTGAACCCCGATGGGTGTGCTGCTGCTGGTGTGATTGGCCGTGAGCCATTCGTGGGGTGTGCTCCGACGAATAACCAGCCCTTCGAAATCACGGGCCATTGTATCGATCATTTGCTTCGCTTGGCGGGAGGCCCGCAATTCCGAACGACTGCGGTTCCAAGTATCCAGTGCAATCGAAGTCACTGAGATCAACACCGTGACGATGATCGTCGTGATAGCCATGGCAACCAGCAACTCCATCAGGGTGAAGCCGCGTTTTGAGCTGATGCGTGTGGCGAGCATGAATGAAATTGAAAGTTATCGGCGAATCGAAAGATGGCGTGTGAAGACGGGATTTCTCAATTTGGTAAAGTCCGTTGTAAATGTTGGCCCTGAAAAGTAGGATGCGGGTCTTATTGGCGTCATGTGGAATTCAGCAACGAAAGCTATCGTCGATGCTGGAGCTCGAGGTTTATTTGGATCTGGAGGTGAAGGTGGATTAAGATAATCATCAGTCGATGTGATCGATGTTCCATATTTTGGGTCCGCGATGTTTCCAGGGGTGCCTTTGATCAAACGAGTCCCATCGTATATCAGTTGAGTGCATTTTACGACGTAAACCGCTCCCTCGATGGCTTCTAGATCCTTGGAAAGTTTTTCATCAGGATCCTCTTCATCAATGGGACGGCGAACCATGGGAACTACAATGTAATCCCGGCCAGGTAATTTATCGGCGAGTGAAGGTTCGTGTTCGGGGGTGCCATCGTTTCTGAAGTTAGAAATTTTTCCCCTATATTGATAGACCAAAAGGGCTTCAGTTGCGTTGTTGGAGTTCTTGATCCACTCGAATGCTTTGCTGAATCCGTTTGTGATTGTGGTGGATGTCTGACCCGGCCGCACATTCACCAATTCCTGCTCGAGTGCGGATGCCAGGCGGTCGGCGTGTTCGGTGTTGATGGATTTGCGGATGCCGTCGGCTGCAGGGGTAAACACCACAAGGAAGCCCGTGAGAAGCACGGCCAGAACGCCGATGGCAATGACCGTTTCAAGAAGCGTAAAGCCGCGGCGGCGGCGAGTGTCGGAGGCTTTCATGAGTTAAAATACGGCTCCGGATTCGATGGTTTTGATATCATCGTGGATTTGTTCCGGGCTGCGAAATACTGCCGTCCGTCCATTGCGCCAGATTACGAAGCCTCCGAAGTCGCGCAGAGCGGAGGCGGTGAGCCGTGGGCCTTCGGTCGCGGATGTGCCGCTAGCTCTCCTCGCGCCGCTAGCGATGACAAAACTTGCACCTGGTGTCGTGCAGATTCCCTCGGCGTTGAATTCGTAAAACCGATATTTTCCTTCAAAAGCGGATTTGACGGTTGGGGAGTTGAGCGACATTTCCGAGGAGGCATCAAATGCCACTTTGGCCGCCTGATCGCTCATGCTGTAGGTCTGGCTGAGGAACACTTTATCGGGTAGCAAGATTCCGCGGTTGGAGAGTATCCAGCTGTCGGCTATGGGTGTGCCGTCGGGGTTGAGTTGTTCCGATACCACCACCATTTTTCGCAGATTTTCTTCAGGATTGTTTGTGAGATCCAAGGCTACCAGAACTCGGGCGCGGGTGCGTTGGCTGATGGCGATCGATCGTGCCTCATCAAACAAAGATTCGGCTGAAGCGACCCCGCTGGTGACTCCTTTGCCTCCCATGTTGCCCAAGCCGATGGCGCCAGCCGTCATGAGGATCGTAATGACGGCGATGACAACCAGCATTTCCACCAGGCTGAATCCTTGATGGGTCGGTTGGAGGTTGGCTCTCAGTTTTGAGAATTCCATGAGAATTGGTTTGCGATTAGTCAAAATGGCTGGGATTCCACGTGTTCGCAAGGGCAATTGTGAAGCTTGGGGATGCGGTTGCGGTGCTTGGCAGGCGTAGCATGATGGCGTGCCGTTGGTACTTTTGTTTTTTAAAATCCAATTCAAACGAGCCGATGATTTTCTGCCGAAATTGTGGCGTGTTGGAAACCTGGTGCGTGAGGGTCGGCGATCAATCCCGAACGCGTCCGGCATCCCTTAGTGCACGCCAGCCGCCGTTGAGAACGATGACTTGGGGGCCGAGGTCGAGTTTGCGGATGCGCTCGGCCACTTGCCGACTGATGCCGCAGTTTTCATCGCCGCAGTAGATGATGACCAGACGGGCGGATGCGATTTTTTCGGCGTTGTTGGATTCGAAGGCCTGCATGTCTTCAGCGGGGTCGAGATTCCAGAGGATGGACTCGGGCAGTCCGTTTTTTTGCCATGCGGCGCGTGAGCGGGCGTCGACCCAGAGGATGCCGTTTGGGTCACTGATTTCCGACAGGCAGATTTCATCCGACTTGCGGGTGGCGGGGTCGCAAAGGTGGCTGCGTGTGGGGGGACCACTGATCAGATAAGTGAGGCCGGCGGCGGCGAGCGAAATGGAACAAATGATCGCGAGTTGGGAGCGGGTCCTCATCGTGTATGGTCGTTTTCCGAGGAGCTGGGTTTGCGCACCACGGCGAAGGCTTGTTGGGTTTTGTGTTTGGCGAGTGCGCAATCGGTTTCGATGCGGAAAATCGCGAGGGCGGGCAGGCTCAGGTCGAGTGGTGTCACCACGAGTTCGTAGGATTTACCGTCTTTGATGGTTTTGAGTTCGTGGCGGAAATTTTCCGATGAGCTGCTGATCTTGGTGATGCGGACCGGCTTGGTGTCCTTCATCGTGATGGCGATTGCTTGCGGGTTTGCTTTGCCGTTGAGCGACCACTTCAAGGTTTTGGGTTCGATGTTGACGATGACCGGTATGTGGACGCGGGCGGTGAGTGTGATGGAGGGTTTGTCTTTCGGGTCGCCTTCGACCCAGAGGGCAATGGTTTTGTCGATTTCGCCGGAGAAATTCCCCATATCGAACTCGGCGCGGATGGTGCCGGATTCGCCGGGGGCGTAGCGGAGTTTTGCGTCGCTGATTTCGACCTTCATGCACGAGCATGCGGATTCGTAGCGGGAGATCGTGACCGGCTTGTTGGAGCGGTTGGTGAAGGTGAAATCCGTGGTGACGGTTTTTGCGTCGGCCGGGGCGTGAACTTCGCGCAGAGTTTCGGCAAATTTCAGCGGAGCCGACTGTGCGAGAGTGGCGAGTGCCAGCAGCATGCAGGCGATACGGATCATGCTTCAGTCCTAGCGCTGCTTGCTGTGGGGTGCAAGGCTGATGGCGATGATGAGGCGGCCGTCGCGCCATTCCGGGCCAAGGACATAGAGCGGTTTGGTGTCCTCGAGTTTGGCATCCATCTTGAGGATTTTTTTCTGGCTGATCCAGAGTTCGAGGTCTAGCTGAGCGGATTTTTTGGTGGGTTGGCCTTGGGCTTCGACGCGGAGCATCACTTCCTCGGAGGGCTTGAGCGGTTGTGACCAGCTTTCATAACTGCGGAGCAGCGGGCTCACATCGCGTCCGATTTGGCGGTAGTGCTTGAAGCGGAGGCGTTCTTCGCTGGTGAAGCGCGAGCTGGTCATGTAGGGCACGGGTAGCGCACGCGGCCCTGCGGCGGCCGGGTCGCCATCGGTGGCGTGGTAGACCGTGACGCGAAGTTCGGCGATGCGGGTGCGGCCCGGGTCCTCAATTGCGTGCAATGTGCCGTGCATGGCGAGAAACAGCAGCGCAGTGGTCAGCTTTTGAAAGGGTTTCCTCATGGTTTCGGGTCCTTGCTGGCGGGCAGGTCGGCGTGAGCGGTCGAGTCGATTTCGCGCGGGTTGTCGGTGGCGGCGGTTTGGCGGGTGAGATCGGTCGAGTCGGGGATCGCGGCGAGTCCGTCGAGAATGACGACGGTGGCCGAGGCTATCTCGCTTTCGAAGTATTCGGCGCTGACTCCATTTTCAGGTGTGTAAATCGCGGCGGACGGATCGTCGTTCGCGTCGGCGAGTTGGATCATTTCGTCGGGGGCGGTCATTTCGGCGATCGTCTCGACGACCGGGATCGAGCGCGAGTGGATGCCGAGCCAGAAGGTGAAGGCCATGCCGGCGCAGGCGGCGAGGGGAAGGGCGAATTTGCGCCAGAACGGCACCGTGTTATGCGCTGTCGTTTCGGTGGCTTGTTGCGCTTCGTGTTGCTTGATGCGCTGGGCAATGCGGTTGTTGAAGAAATCCGGGTAGGGTGGTTCCTCAACGGCGGGAATGGCGGACTTGACCATTGCCTTCCATTTGCGGGCCGACTCGCGCATGGCGATTTGATCCGGCTGGGTTTGTGCCCATGCCTCGACCTCGGCGAATTCAGCGCCGTGGAGTTCATCCTCCAGCCAGAGGGCCAGCGTGGCATCATCAGGCGGCGTATTCATCTTGAAGCATGGTTTGGAGTTTCTGGCGGGCGTAGTGAAGGCGGCTCATCACCGTGCCGAGGCTGGTTTCCATGATGCTGGAAATCTCCTTGTAGGAAAGCCCCTGGACATCCTTGAGGACCACGACCTGGCGGTGTTCATCGGAAAGTTTGGAGAGTGCGAGTTCAATTTTCACGCGCAGTTCGCTTTGGGCCAGCGAGTCGTCGGGAGCTCCGACCGTGCTGGGGGTGGTGTTGGATGCGGGGTCGATTTGCTCGCTGTTGAAGAGATTGTCGTCGAGTTCGCCGACGCTTTCGATGCGGCGTTTGCGATTCCAGTCGTAAACCGCGTTGTGGGCGATGCGATAGATCCATGTGGAAAAGCGGGCCCTTGCCTCGAAGCGCGGGAGCGCATGCCATGCCTTGATGAAGACCTCTTGGGAGAGGTCCCATGCATCGGCTTCGTTGTGGATCATATTGCGGATCATGGCGAATATCCGACCCCTGTGGCGTGTGACCAGTGCATCGTAGGATGCAAGGTTCCCTTGCTGGGCCTTGGTGACGAGCGCCCAATCCTCATCGTGGGCATCCGAACACGCGTCCGAATACCCCGAATCGCAATGGAGCTGGCCAATATTGGACGCGATTTCGCCAGAACCATTCATTTTTTTAGTTGCTTGGCTTTCGAGCAAGAAAGTGCATGTTCGTGGTACGATGGTGTAGTGGGTTTTCGTGAAAATGGCAATCCGTAATCCTGCACGGCAATGGGCTTGCGGCAAGGGGGTGGAGTGTTAAGGTGTGTTTACGGTGCGTAGAGCGGGCTACAGGCGTTTGTTGCAGGGGGTGTCGCGCTCGTTTTATCTGAGCTTGCGACTTTTGCCGGCGCCGATGCGTGGTGCGGCGAGTCTGGGGTATTTGCTCGCGCGGACCAGTGACACCCTGGCAGACAGCTTGGCGCTTGGTGTTTCTCAGCGGCTTGAATGCTTGGATGAATTTGCGCGTGAGGTGGCTGTGGGTGATGGGGTGCCGCGTTGGTCGATGCAGGTGCTCAATGCCGTGACGGATCCGCGCGAGCGGCGGTTGCTCGAAGCGGCGGGTGATTGTTTGGCGGCATTGCGGCGCTTGCCGGCGGTCGAGGCAGGCTTGGTGCGTGAGGTGTTAGCGACCATCATTGACGGGCAAAGGCTCGACCTTCAGCGATTTGGAGCTCCCGAGGGGGCGAGCCCGGTGGCATTGGCAAGCGATGCCGAGCTTGAAGATTACACCTGGAGGGTGGCCGGCTGCGTGGGGGGATTTTGGACGAGGCTTGGATATCTGACGATGGGTGATCGTTTTTCCAAATCCGATGAGGGTGAAATGATTCGCTTGGGAATCGCTTACGGCAAAGGTTTGCAGTTGATCAATATTCTGCGCGACATGCCGCAGGATCTTGCGCATGGGCGTTGTTATTTGCCGGTGATGGATCCGGAAAACCACTATGAGTTGGCAGCGTCTCATCGGCGCTGGATGGATCACGCCTCTGATTGCATCGATAGTGGTTTTCGTTACGCGACGATGTTGAGGTCGCGACGTTTGCAAGTGGCGAGCGTGATGCCGGCGATGATTGCGAAGGAGACCTTGGCGTTGATGCGCAAAGCATCGTGGGATGAGTTGCGGCAAGGTATCAAGGTGCCTCGAATCAAAGTTTATGTGATGCTGTTGAAGGCGCTTTGCGGATTGCGTGTGCGCGACAACATGTGATCACAGCAACTCCGGTTGTTGGAGCAGTTGTGAGACGCGTTGCAGCAGGAT
>CAIVXP010000279.1 GCA_903909905.1 Akkermansiaceae bacterium | reverse complement strand
GGATGCTTGCCCTCAAGGGTGCTAAGCGTCTGCTCGTCAGTTTTGTATTGGCCAGTTTTGGTTTTCTTCGCCTTGTCGATGAGTTCGAGGTGGTCGAAGAGAATTTCGCCGAGCTGTTTGGGCGAGGCGATGTTGAAGCTTCTGCCCGCATGCTGCTGGATGCTCTGCGCTAGCCGGTCAATTTGCTGCTGCAGCTCGACGCCGATCGATGCCAGCGTACCAGTGTCAATCGCGATGCCTTCCATTTCCATGCGCGTGAGCACGGGCAAGAGCGGTGCTTCGATTTTTTCAAGGATGCGGTCTTGTCCGGATTCGGCGAGTTCTGGCCGAATTTTTTCGGCAAGCTGCCATGTCACATCTGCGTCCTCGGCAGCATACTCGGCCAACTTTTCCAGCGGGATTGCTGCGACATCCAAGTCCTTGGAGGATTTGCCTTTCGCCGCAAACGCAAAGAGATCGTCACTGCCGGCGTCTTCTTGCGAACCCTTCGGTGCAGCGATGTCCGCAAGCTTGATCGGCGAATAGTTCAGCAAAATTTCCGCCAAATAATCCATCGAGTGCCTTCGATCGGGCGCGACCAAGGTGTCGGCGAGCATCGTGTCGAAGAAGGGTCCGGCGACTTCGATGCCGTGATTGTGAAGCACGGCGAGATCGTATTTGAGGTTGTGGCCGATCTTTTCGGCCGGGCCATTCAGCAGCGAACAAAGCTCGGGTTTGAGCCGCTCGTCATAAGGCAGATACCACGCCTCGTGGGCGGACCATGAAAACGCGATGCCAAGCAACTTGGCCTCGAAGCGATCGAGCGATGTGCTCTCGATGTCGAAGCAGAATGATTTTTGTTTTTTGAGTTCGGCAAAAAGCTGGGCCTCGAGCTCGCTGGTATTGGCAAGATGGTAGCGGTGCGCGACATCGCGAATGGTGAGGCGAGTCTCGAAAAGGGTGGGGGTGCTTTCCTCATTTTGCGCGGGGCCTTTCGACGATACGCCATCACCAAACAGTCGCTTGGTGAGCGAGCGAAACTCGAATTCGTTGAAGAGCGACTTCACTGCCTCGTCATCGCGCGGGCACAGGGCAAGAGCCTCCCAGCTCACCTCGACCGGTACATCGGTGATGATGGTGGCGAGTTCCTTTGACAACAAAGCTTGGTCGGAATGGGTCTCGACGAGTTCCTTTTGGCGGCCTTTGAGCGCGGCGGAATTTTCAATCAGCTTTTCCACCGATCCGAATTCCGCGATGAGTTTCTGCGCGGTCTTTGGCCCGATGCCGGGCACGCCCGGAATGTTGTCCGACGCGTCACCCATCAGGCCAAGCAGGTCGATGATCTGATGCGGTTCGGACACGCCCCAGATTTCCGCCAACTGCGCCAGACCGATCACCGCATGCTCGTCACCCTTGCGGCCGGGCTTCCACATGAAGGTGTGCGGCGAAAGCAGTTGGGCAAAATCCTTGTCGGGCGTGACCATGAACGATTCGAAACCTTGGGTTTCCGCTCGCTTGACCAATGTCCCGATGATGTCGTCGGCCTCAAAGCCATCGATTTCCAGCACCGGAATGTGAAATGCGCGGCACAGGTTTTTCACATGCGGAATCGCGGCGGCGAGCTCTTCGGGCATTTCATCGCGTTGCGCCTTGTAGGCGGGAAAGCGGATGTGTCGCGGCGTTGGTGCCGAGGTGTCGAAAGCCACTCCCAGATGCGTCGGATTTTCCTTTTCGAGAATCGCCAGCAGCGTGTTGATAAATCCGTAAAGGGCCGAGGTGTTGATGCCCTTGGAGTTGCGGATCGGCGATTGGATCAGCGCGAAGTGGGCGCGGTAAATGAGCGCCATTCCGTCGAGCAGGAACAGGCGCTTGGTGGTGGTTTCGGTCATGTTGGACAGTGTGAAATGGTTTGTAAGCTAGGCTCAGGTCGCCGGCTCGATCTCCAACATCGTGCAGATGTGCCGAGCAGTGAGCTCGCCCATGGTGCGGCAATTGAGAAATTCATCCGTGCCATGCATGCGGTTGAGCTCGGTCGCGAGCGTTCCGACATGCTCGCGCGGCGCCAATTCCTCACGGCTCATGATGCCAAGCAACACCCGTAGCCGCAGGCTTTCCACCTTGGCGCGCCGAGCCATTTGCGAATGCTCCTCGGCGACATACTGGTCGATCGTTTTGCGGTTCAAAACCTCAAACGCAAGCCGAGTCACCTCGCGGTTCGACCGGTAACGAAACGCAAGATAGGTGCTGCCGCTGCCTTCATAGGATTGCTGATCGAAGTCGATCGCCCGCACGCGATACTGCACCTCCTCGAAGTCAGGCGTGATGTCGACGACATAGTTGACACTGCGCATGTCGCCCAGCAGGCGGATGAATGTGCGCTCATTGAACTTCGTAAACTCCTTGGCGATGCGTACTTTGTTCAGGCCGGGTTGATTGAGATATTCGCGGATGAATGTGTCGCCCGGCACGCCGGCAATGTGCTCTTCGATAAGAGTGTTGCCGTTCACCAGGTAGTTGATGCGGTTGGGCGAAAGCACATGCTCGAGCTCTAGGCCATAGATGCGCGAGGCATCGGCGTGTTTGACATAAAAGTAGTCCGAGTTGTCGTTGAAGAGGTTGGTGACGCGAATTCGAAAGGGTCTGGAATTTCCGAAGTCACCATAATCGATCCGATCCACCACCAAGTGTCCGTGCTGT
>CAIVXP010000278.1 GCA_903909905.1 Akkermansiaceae bacterium | reverse complement strand
GCATCGCCCTACCGGGTAATAAAATGTGTCCCGCAAGATGCGCGACACAGCCAGCGAGACGCTGGCGCTCCCCTTTGAAGAATCCGCTTCTTCATTCTCTTACCCCCCCCAATAACCAATCACAAATAACTAATTACTCTTTCAAATCCCCATGCCCTCAATTGCCGCCGTTTTTGCGACCATGAACCGTTCAGCCACGGCATTGGCCTGTGTCCGCGCGCTCGCGGCGCAGACGCGTCCGCCTGAGTTGGTGGTGGTGGCGGACAATGTTTCGACCGATGAAACAGTGGCTGAGCTGGAGCGTTTGCAGGAGCTTCCCTTCCGTCTGATCGTGCATCGGATGGATCAAAACCGTGGCAATGCCGGCGGTGTTCAGGAGGCGATGGATTTGGCCTTTGCAGAGGGCGCGGATGGGGTGTGGATCTTGGATGACGATTCATGGCCGCGACCAAGAGCATTGGAAGAACTGATGAAAGAGCCATGGGATCCACAGGTAGTGCGCCACTCTCTGCAAATAGATCCAAACTCCGGCAAGTTTACTTGGCCGCTTCAAATTAAAAATCATGATGGAAATCTTCATCTTGTTTATACGGCAGAAGACCTTTCTTTAATCAACTCACCACGATCCCAAACGTCATGGACGGGAGCATTGGTCTCGCATGAAGTTCGGCAAAAGGTCGGCGCGGTGAACGGGGCCCTGTTCATTCGCGGCGAGGACGAAGAGTATCCCTATCGAATTCGATCCTGTGGATATCGATTCATCCCTGTGATTAATTCCATTCTCGATCACCCCGGCCCGGCAGACATCATTTGTTGGAAATTTTTCGGAAAGCACCTCTTCTTCGAGCCCGGACTCGCGGATTGGAAACTTTATTACAAAATCCGCAACATGGTGTGGCTAAAGAAAAAGCAATCGGGCAACTGCACCGCCATTGCCATGAGCCTCGCCTATCTCATCGCCACCGCAAGGATAGACGGACTCAAGCGCATGCCACTCGTGATCGAAGCGATGCGCGATGGTTGGCGCGGGCGCCTCGGCAAATGGATGAGCTCCAAACAGTGAGCTTTGCCCTAGATTTTGAGCTTTTCATCTTCACCCTTTACCGCCCACGCCTTTGCTGCCTTCCATTTCCGCACAACCACTTGATAAGTGACCAACGCCGCGGCGACCCCCAATGCATCACAGACGAGATCGATCACATCGGTGCGGTCAAAACCGTAACCAAAGGCGGTCTGTGCGATTTCAATTGCGAGGGATAATGTGACCGCGAGCAGCAGCGCAGGACGCCAACCGGCGAGCCAAGCCATGGCCAGCGTTGGTGTCAAAATCAAAAGTATGTGCAGTACAGGCCTGAGGGCAGGAAGATAATGTTTCGCTTTGAGCAATATGCCACCTTGGACGGGGATTTTTCCGAGGGGCTGTTGCGGATCATGAAGGACTGTATTTGACGATGAACTGACAGCCGGATTGCTCGAATCGCCGGAATTGGATGAATCAACCCGCGGGCTCACGCCTTGCGGGTTTTCTTTTATCTCAAAAGAAGCGCCTAGCGGACGCTGGATTTTCCATTGGCCAGGCACCACGGCAATGATCCCCATGGTCACGAATACCGCAGAGGCCGCGAGCGTGCGAACGAATGGGACTTTTTGCCATGAACGAATGACCGCGCATCCCCACGCCAGCCAAGCAAAGGCCAATGCCCAACGCCCATAGCGCCACAACGCCGTTTCGCACACCTCACACAACTCCAGCTCTTGCAATTCGAATGCCCCCCCTTGGCCCAAGTGTTCCAATCTCAGGACCGGCACTGCGCCACCTTTGGTGGCTCTTGCGACAAACTCATCGCCATGCTCGCTTCGGTTGTAACGAACCGAACCGAGGGCTTCGACCTTCCATGCGTCGATGCCTTCCTGATGCCATTCGAGCATCACCCGACCATCTTCCCAGATTTCCTTGCCGGGCACGAGACCATCGCCACGCAAACTAATGCGCACATGCAAAAATTGCACCCTGCCAATGTCGGGGATCCGAATACGGTGCACCAATTTTGATCCGGTACCCGACAGATTCAGGCGTAGACTTGGCTTGCTCCCGAGGCCGAGCCATTCGACTCCGGCATCAGCACTCACCGCCTCGCCCGCCCGCAAATCGGACAAACTGACGACATGTGATCCGTTTGCGTATTCGAACCGATGCTTCCAACAGAAAAAAACCATTCCCACCAGCAAGGCGAAAGCTACTGCCAGAAATAAAGGCCGCATCGAGAGGAGACCCTTGCTCCAACCCGTACTCATATTCAAGCGATACTTTGATCAAACGAACCAAAACCCGGCCTACAGGCGGAGAAAAAATCAATGGTTGCGGGACGAGGTGAAAATTTGGACATTTGTCCCGGAAAATACTCTTCACCAAAATTTCAATGACCAATAGCCGTAGCGAAATTATTCGCACTCAACTTCTGCAACTCACGGATGGAGCTCTCATCTGGTTGGCATTCTGGCTCGGATGGGCGATCCGAAATTTCGTACGCCTCGAGTTTGGCATGGGTCTTGAGGATAGCGAAATGACGGACTCGCTCAACTGGGTTCTCTACATCGCCATTCCCCTCACGCCCGCGATTCTTGAGCGCATGGGGTTCTACAAAAGCCTGCGCACCAAACGAGCCGGCGCATCCGTCGGTCAGTTGATCCGAACCATGTTCATCATGCTTCTGCTTATCGGCGCTATCGCTATTTTCACGAAGCAATTCGACACCCGACGCCTGGCACTTGGCTCCGGCCTCTTGATGAGCTTCCTGCTCATTATCACCCGCGACTGGCTGACCCGCATTTGGTATCGCCGCATTTCGTCCGACGAAGATGCCAAGGAAAATGTCGTGATCGCCGGCACCGGCCGGGAGATGCAGGATTTCCTCAATGGCATGGACAAGGAGCTCACCGCGACTTGGCACATTTCCAAGCTCTTTGATCTCGAAACCCAAAACATGGATGGTTTGTTCGACATCCTCAAAAAGGATTCGGTGAGCCGCGTGATCTTCGTGACCAAGCAGACCGACTTCGAAAAAGTTTCGCAAGCGGTGGAGATCTGCGAATTGCAGGGGGTGGAGGCGTGGATTTCCGCTTCGTTCATCCGCACGCAGATCGCGCGACCGGTGTTTGACTTCCTGGCAGACAGGCCGATGCTCGTATTGCGTTCGACACCCGAACTCTCGTGGGAGATGTTGTTCAAAAGCATTATCGACTGGACCATCGCCCTACTTGCGATTCTGTTTACCCTGCCACTGTGGATTTTCGCGATCATCGGCATCCGCATCGCCAGCCCCGGATCTTCAGCGTTTTTCTCGCAATTGCGTGCGGGCCGCTATGGCCGACCATTCCGCATGTGGAAATTCCGCACGATGGTGCCCAACGCCGAGGAGCTGTTGAACCAAGTCAAGGAACAGCATGGCAACCAAATGGACGGACCGGTCTTCAAGCTCGATGGAGATCCGCGCATTTTCGCCTTTGGTGATTTTCTGCGCAAACTCAGCATCGATGAATTGCCGCAGTTGCTAAACGTGCTCAAGGGCGACATGAGCCTCGTCGGTCCGCGCCCCCTCCCCCTCTACGAGGTCGAGGCCTTTTCCGAAATCACCCACCGCCGCCGCCTGAGCGTCAAACCCGGCATCACCTGCGAATGGCAGGCAGGCGGCAGAAACAAAATCACCAGTTTCGATCAGTGGGTTGAAATGGACCTCCGCTACATCGACAACTGGTCGCTCTGGCTTGATTTCACCATTCTCGTCAAAACCATACCCGCCGTGCTGTTCCGAAGAGGCGCGAAGTGAAATTTCGATCTTGGGCAGGGACCGTTCTCCGCAACGGTCCACTTGCTTGAAGTTCCCCTTGATCCGCTCAACAGCCGCCTCACGCCGCGGACCTTTCTTAGGCAGGGACCGTTCTCCGCAACGGTCCGCTCGACTGAGCATCGTCTGAACCGCCTCATCATCCGCCTCACGCCGCGGACCTTTTGGAGAAAGGCCCCTGCCTGAAAAAACAAGAAGATTGCAGCGCCTCCCTATTCCCAATAACTTATACCAAATCACCCAAAACCCCTCCCACCTCTTCTTCCCAATAACCAATAACTCTCCCTTGCCCCTCCTTTCATCCATCTTCCTGGTTCTCTCGCTCGTGCTGGCTGTGCTTCTTGGCCCACAGACACGTGCGTGGAGCTGGGGGCCTTCGCTCGCAGCTCTGGCATTGTCGCTGGCAGCCGCATTGCCGCTGATATGGAAACGCGGCTTCATCAAGCTCGATCGCAGCATTCTCATCATTGGCGGCCTCACTGCCGCATGGTTTGCATGGCGGGCGGCAACATCGCCGGTGGCGGAGTTTGGAACATCCGATCTTCTCCTGCTTGCTGCGGCAGTCGCCAGCTTCATCGTCACGCGCGCGATCGGCAGCCTGCGCCTCGCCGAGCTCATCCTGCACTGGGGCATGGCCTTGCTCCTGGTCGCCAGCATCGTGGTGGCGGGTAAGCAAGTGGCGGATCCAAGCTACTCACCGATTTTCGCGCAGCGTGCCGCCGATTCGATGGTCTCGGGATTTTACGCGCACTACAACGAGGCGGCAAATTACTACATCGCCGCAGCCCTGCTTGTCGGCGCGGTGGCGCTCTTTGGCACCCATCGCCGCACGACAAGACTGCTCTTCGCGCTCATCGCGATCGCCGGCATCGCCTGCGTCTGGTACACCCGATCGCGCGGCGGAATTTTCGGCGCGGCCTTTGGTTGCGCGGTGCTGGCTACGATGGCCCTTGTCATCGGCAAGCGCCGCGGCTCGAAGTGGTTCGCACCGGCCTTGATTGCAATCCCGCTGATCGGCATCGCGGTCGCGTCCTACTGGTTTGTCGGATGGGAAGAAGCGCAGCGTTTCCGCTCGGGCGGGCGCAATGGCATCGACGCGCTCTTCGACAACACCTGCCGACTTTACTTTTACGGCATCGCCCTTTCATGCATCGGCCTGCACCCTTTAACTGGCGGCGGCAGCTGGAGTTTCAGTTGGGAATGCTTTCGCTTTTGGGACAACTCCGTGCAAGGCATCGGCGGCGCAAGACCGGAACTCGTGCACAACGAGTTGCTGCAATCCGCCACCGATTACGGCATCATCGGCACGTTTTTGCTGCTGGCATTGATGGGCACGCTCGCGCTCACGAGCCTGGTGCGCACGACCCTCGACAGCGACCCGCATGCCAGCGACCACCGCTGGGCCTGGCGCGCAGGCGGCATCGCGGCCCTCGCCGGCATGCTGGTGCAATCGTCCTTCAGCTTTGTGTTCCACCACCTTCCGGGCGTGATCCTGCTCGGAATTTGCCTCGGCCAAATGGCTTATCCCGATCCGGGAAATGCCAAATCGGAATCACGCGTTGGCCAAAGTTTTCTCACCCTCACCGCGCTGGCATGCATCGCCTTCATCGCGCCGCTCGCATGGCTTGGCATCCGCGTGACCAAAGAACTCTGGCCGGTTTATAACAACAAGCACCAAGCCGCCTCGACCAACCTGCGCATCGATGCGCTCGGCGAAGCGATCCGCATCTGGCCACATTCGGACATGCACATGGATCGCGCGCGACTCCTGCACGAACTTGCCGGCAACACCAAAGGTGAGGAGTCCATCCAATGGGGCCGCAAGGCACTCGCCGATTACGAAGCCGCGGCAATGATCCACCCCTACG
>CAIVXP010000277.1 GCA_903909905.1 Akkermansiaceae bacterium | reverse complement strand
CGCCAACGGCAAGACTCTCGCTGCTTCACGCCGCAAGGCCGCACCGAAACTTGCCAAGGAAATTTCCACTCAGCTCAAGGATCTTGGTTTCAAGCAATCGTCCTTCGAAGTACCGCTCAATCCTCTCGCCGACCCCGGCCCGCACGGCCTTGAGTCAGCTGATTTCCTCTTCGGCCCCAATCCCGGCGAGCCGCTCATGCCGCTACGCCAGATCGCCTCGTCCGGCGAAATCAGCCGCGTGATGCTTGCCATCAAGTCCGCCCTTGCCGAGCAAGACGACACGCCGCTCATGGTCTTCGATGAAATAGACGCCAATGTCGGTGGCGAAGTCGCGCGCGCCGTCGGCGCAAAAATGGCCGCACTCGGAACGCGCCATCAGGTGATCGCCATCACCCACTTCCCGCAAGTCGCCGCCACCGCTTCCCACCACTTCGTCGTCGAAAAAGAAGTCAGCGCCGGCCGCACCCGCTCACGCCTCTTCCCCGTTGCCGGCGAAACGCGCATCCAAGAACTCGTCCGCATGCTCGGCGGCGGCGGAAAACAAGCCCGCGCCATGGCCGCATCCCTGCTCAACCCTGCGGGTTAAGAATACTCATCTCCACACACCATGCCCAAACTCACGATTCACCACCTTTTTGCCGCCAAGAAAAACGGACGCACATTCACGGAAATACGCACCAGCAATTTGAACGAGGCACTTGCCTGCGCCGAAGCCGGTGTTGAGATCATCATGTGCATGGAAGAGGATCTGCCGATCATCCGCCCCGCCGTGCCGGATGTATTTCTCGTCGCCGCCCACAACGTCAACGACCCAAGCGTGGCCAGCCCGGAGCAAGCAGTGTCCGCCGGCTTTAGGCTCATGAATGCCGGTGCGGATGCGGTGTATTCAGCTCTGAGTATGAAGTGTGTCGAGGCGATGTCACGCGAGAGCATCCCGGTCATTGGCCATGTCGGATTCGTGCCCTATCGATCCACTTGGATCGGAGGCACTCGCGCAGTTGGCAAAACCTCCGCCGAAGCACGCCAAGTTTATGACGCGGCAAAAGCCTACCAAGATGCCGGCGCCATCGGCGTGGAAATTGAAATCGTTCCCGCAAAAGTCGCGGAAGAAATCAACCGACGCCTGGAAAAACTGATTTTGATTTCCATGGGCAGCGGCGGCGGCACGGTCCAGTACTTGTTTGCCACCGATGTACTTGGCACCAACAGGGGGCACATTCCGCGTCACGCTAAGGTTTACGGGCAGATCGGAATCGAAGAGGAGCGCGTCCAAAAACTGCGCATCGAAGCTTTCAAGGCGCTGCAAAAAGAGGTCGGAAACGGCATTTATCCCGAGGAAAAACACATGCTCAAAATCAAAGACGGCGAGTATGCCGCTTTCCTCAAAAGCTTGGATTGAGCCAAACAAGGCCGCAGGCGTGACAATCCATGGGCCGTCTTGGGCAAGATCATTCAGCCAGTGGCAATTGACGCCTCAATCCCGCCGCGTCAGTTCGACGAACACATCCTCGAGCGTTGCGACATGGCGAAACAGCGAACGCATAACTTTCACTATTTGCCAACTTCACTATTTCCCAGACAAACTATAAAGATTCATCGGATAGTCAGCCAAAAGCCCTAGGGATGGGGGCGAGGCGGTGATATGCAGGGATTAAATTTGCGCTGATTGAGCCTCATAAATTTGCGCTGATTGAGCCTCATTATTACTTGCAATAAATTTGCATATGCATATTTTGTGCGCATGCTTATGGCGCGTACGCCCCAATCGATTTGGTTGAGTGATGCCGCGCGCGGATTGGGGCAGCAGATGGTTTTTTGGGGGCATGATGTGCGCCATGGCGGGGGTAATGGCTTGATGCGTCATGGTTTGGCGCGGACGAAATCGCCGGGGCTGGCTGGGACGAGTTGTTATTCGATTGAGTGGGAGGATGGCTTGATCGAGTTGCATGGGGCGGTGGTTTCATGGACGCCCTTGGCAAGGACGTCTGGGGTGGTTGACGGTGTAATTTTTTGTCGCGAGAGTGGGCGCATCGATCTGTGGCAGGGCGAGGGCCCGCCGATACCGGGTCGTGAACATGGCGAGACCGGCTCGGCAGAGCAGCGCTGGCTGGCCTTTCACCCCTTTCTTCATTGGTTGGTCAACTACGAGCAATGGGTGCTCATGCAGCTGGGGCCTGATTGGCGCCCGGCCTGCTGGCGCGCCATCAAGCGCCTGCCGAAGGGGAAGCCCTGGTTACCGCCCGAGCTGGCCCTCAAATGGTGGCAACTTGCTCTCGACGACACGCCGCCCCGCCCAAAGGAACTTTTCAATCCACCCTGATACCACATGCTACCCGTTACCATTCTTTCCGGCTTCCTTGGGGCCGGCAAAACTACCCTGCTCAACCATGTCCTGAAAAACCGCGATGGCCTCAAGGTCGCGGTCATCGTCAACGACATGAGCGAGGTGAATATCGATGCCGAGACCTTGCGCCGCGGAGACGCCGCGTTTTCGCAGACCGAAGAAAAGCTCGTTGAGATGTCGAATGGCTGCATCTGCTGCACGCTGCGCGAGGACTTGATGCTGGAAGTGACGAAGCTGGCGAAAGAAGGGCGCTTTGATGCGTTGCTGATCGAGTCGACCGGAGTTTCGGAGCCGATGCCGGTGGCGGAGACTTTCACCTTCAAGGATGAAAATGGCGTTTCGCTTTCCGACATCGCGCGCATCGATAGCATGGTCACGCTGGTCGATGCGCCCAATTTTCTGCGCGACTATTGCAGCCAGGAGCGCCTCAAGGATCGAGGTCAGGAAATTGGAGAGGGTGACGAACGCACAATCGTCGATCTGTTGGCAGATCAGGTGGAATTCGCCAACATCATCGTGCTAAACAAAATCGATTGTGTCAGCGCGGCGGAGGTCAATCTCGTGCGCGGCATGATCCATTCGCTTAACCCAAAGGCACGCGTCGTCGAAGCTGAGTTTGGCGCGGTGATGCCATCGATGATCCTCAACACCAGTCTCTATTCTCAAGCCGAGGCGGAAAAAACTCCGGGCTGGCTTGATTCACTCGTGCATCACACGCCAGAGACCGAGGAGTATGGCATCGGAAATTTCATTTACCAACGTCGGCGACCATTTCATCCCGCGCGTATCCATGCCTTGGTGCATGAGGAATGGCCGGGGGTGATCCGCTCCAAAGGGCTGTTCTGGCTGGCAAGCAGGCCGGATTTTGCGGGCTTCTGGTCGCAGGCCGGTGCAGTGGCGCGCAATAGTTGCGCCGGGCGGTTTTGGGCTGCGATTCCGGCTGATGAGCGACCATCGGATCCGGACTCGCGTGCGTCACTTCAGCGCAGCTGGCAGGAACCATGGGGCGACCGACGGCAGGAAATCGTGCTGATTGGCCAGGGCTTGGATCACAGGGCGTTAGAAGCGATGCTCGATGAGGCCTTGCTCACGGATGACGAGTATTGCGAGGGTGTCGAAGCTTGGAAAAATTTTCCGGATCCCTTTCCGAAGTGGGGTGAACGGGTAAACTTGCAGCCTCATGTCCGCGCCTTTTGAAAACAAAAACATTCAAAACATTCCGCCGTTGCCGAAACGCCGCGTCCTGATTTCTGAATCGGGCGCTATCGAATTGCCCCTGCAGTTGGATGGGCGCAGTTCCTTGCCTGACATTCCCGCCACCAAGCCACCGCAAGACATAGAAGACCGCAAAGGCGAAACCGCGCGTGTGGTGAAACGCCTGCTGGCACTGATCGAGGATCATCGAGTGACGGCAACACGGCTTGGCATCGCGCTCGATGCGCCGGCGATCGATGTCGTGCTGCGCGCGCTCGAAGCCGAGACGCGCCGCGAGGATCCAACGCCGATCCTCAAGCAAGGCGATGAGGTGCAAAGCTATGTGCTCACCGCGCTTTACGAAGAACTGCTCGCTGAGCCAAGCAACATACTTTTCACCACTCAAGTGAGCCAAGACATCATCCGCTACGAAGCCATGGAAGCCGCCTTTTGGGCCGAGTGCATCGCAGCCCTGCGCAAAAAGCTCACCATATGAAGGTGAGGTGAAAAGGAAAGGTGTCATTGAAAGGAAGGAGCGCCAGCGCCCGTGTGCCGTATAGCGCGATACCAACCGTCTAATAGACTGCCAACCGTCAGCCACCATCATCCACCCACGTCTCTACAATTTCCCAGACAAATTGTAGAAATTACCCTTGCCATCTGGGTTGGTCGTGGCAAAAGGTGAGGCATCATGAGCAGTAAGCGATGGTTGGCGCCGTGGAAGGATTCTGCGGAAAAGCCGGCGATTTACCACTGCATCAGCCGTGTGGTGGACCGGCGCTTTGTGTTTGAACAAGCTGAGCGCGAGAAGTTCCGCGCCTTCATGCGCATGCAGGAAAAGTTCTCTGGTTGCCGGATCCTTTCCTACTGCCTGATGTCGAATCACATCCATCTCCTGCTTGAAGTGCCGCCGATGCCAGCGGGCGGGATCACCGATGCGGAGCTTTTGAAACGACTCTCGGCGATCCAGACCGAGGCCTTCGTGGCCGTGGTGGCGAAGGAATTGTCCGATGCGCGCAAGTTGGGAAACGAGGTGCTCGTCGCTGAAATCCATGCCCGCTTCACTTACCGCATGCACGACTTGAGCGAGTTCATGAAGACCGTGCTGCAGCGCTTCACGCGGTGGTTCAACCGCACCCACAACCGCAGCGGCACTTTGTGGGAAGAGCGCTACAAAAGCGTTATCGTCGAAAGCGGCATGGCCGCGCGAACGATGGCAGCCTACATCGATCTCAATCCCGTTCGTGCCGGAATGGTATCCGATCCGGCCGAATACCGTTGGAGCAGCTATGGCGAAGCAGTGGGAGGCGGGCCGAAAGGCAACGGCAAAAAGGCGCGCGAGGGCTTGGT
>CAIVXP010000276.1 GCA_903909905.1 Akkermansiaceae bacterium | reverse complement strand
CTCCGGCCATCGCGAGGTCGCGCCACGGATGGCCCGCCAACGCCGATGCTATTTCGGCAATTGCCGCACGGCTGTCGGGCACATGCAGCCATGCCACTGTGTTGCCAAAGTCACTCGGCGGCGCGGTCTCGGCAAGGATCGCCGAAGCTCCGGCGGACAAAGCGTCATCGATGAAGCGATGACCATCATTCGCGCTACCGCGCAGCGCGGCAAACATCACGCCGGGGCCAACTTCTTTGGATGATGCGGTGAGCGAATGAATCTCCGCGTCCATCGGCCCGGAGGCGGTGACGCGTGCAAGGCTGGCGACAAGTTGCTTCAGAATCATGGTTTGGCGACCTTCGTCAGCGAGGGATTCACAGGTTCGGTGGGTGGCAGGTTCAAATAGGTGGCAGCGCGTGCGGCGATCCGACCAAAGGCGGGCGCGGCGATGGTACCGCCGTAACGCGACACTTTGTTCGTCTTCGGATCATCGATCACCACGACGCCGACAAAGGCCGGGTCATCAGCCGGCATCATGCCGGCGAACGAGACCGTGTAACTGTTATTCAAGTAACCGGGGCCATTCGGATTGTGGCGCTTGGCGGTGCCAGTCTTGCCGGAGACTTTGTATCCCGGAACGGCTGCCAGCGTTGCAGTACCGCCCGGCTCGATGGTTTTGACCATAGCATCGCGCATCTGCCTAGCCGTCTCGGGCTTCAGTACACGGCAAACTTCCTCTTCGGGAAATGTTTCCACCACTGTTCCGTCATTGGCGACGAGCGATTTGACAATCTTCGGCTTGAGCAAGCGCCCGTCACCGCCAATCACCGAGTACGCGCATGCCATTTGCAAAGGAGTGACATTCAAGGCATAACCGTAACTCGCGCGAGAAAAGTCGACAGGATTGTTGGTGTTGCGTGCGATCCCGGAGCTTTCACCACCGAGATGAATTCCGGTTTTGCGGCCAAAACCCCAGCACTGGACATAATCGTAAAAACGCCTGGATCCCAGTTGTTTGGCGAACTTGTAAGCACCGATGTTGCTCGATTTGGCAAGCACACCCTCCAGCGTCAGCCCGCCGTATGGGTGGTGATCCGGCACACGGACCCCTCCTTCCACATACAAGCCATTGTGGCAAAAAATCTGGGTGGTAGGTTTGGCAAGGCCCTCGTTGATCGCGCCGGCGGTGGCCACAATCTTGAAGGTCGAGCCCGGCTCGTAGATTGCTTGCGTGGCAAAGTTGAAGCCATTTTGCGCGATGTCCTTGCGGTGGTTGAGATCAAAGTGCGGCCGGCTTGCCAGCGCGAGGATCTCGCCATTTTTCGGATTCATCAGAATGACGGCGCCACGTTCGGATTGGAATTCCGCGAGGCATGCGTCCATTTCCTCCTCGACGATCGCCTGCAATCCCATGTCGATCGTGAGTTGCACATTGAGCCCCGCACGAGGCGGCAGGAGGCTGGCGGAATTTCCCGGCACAACCAAGCCGCGTGCATCGCGGCGGTGCTGGCGCCAACCATCACGGCCGGAAAGGTATTCCTGCATCGCTTGCTCGATGCCGTAGCGCCCGACAACCTTGGTCTCGATCTTACCCTCTTCATTCACCTGTTCGACCTCACCGGTGTAGCCGACAAGGTGCGAGGCAAGGTTGGGAGATGTGTACCAGCGCTTGATGGAATTTTGAAATTCAAACCCTTGCAGGTAGTTGCGCGCGATGGTTTCGCGCAAGCCGTCGGCAATATCCTCCGGTAAGTCCTTGGCGAGCGCAAACCACTTACCCTTGCCATTCTGGATCTTCTCCATCAGCTCCGTGCGCTTCATGCCAAGTGGCCTCGCCAACACGCTCACGGCGTGATCCAAATGCTTGCGCACGATTTCCTCG
>CAIVXP010000275.1 GCA_903909905.1 Akkermansiaceae bacterium | reverse complement strand
TCACGGCCGATGCCACCGGACCGAAACACATTCAGCTCTCGCTCACCCGCGCGAAGCTCGAGCAACTCACCGACTCGCTCTTCGAGCGCACCAAGAAGCCTGTGCGCGATTGCCTCGAGGAAGCCGGCGTCAAAGCCTCCGACATCAACGAGTTGGTGCTCGTCGGCGGCATGACCCGCATGCCGAAGGTGGTCGAGACCGCGCGTGAACTCGCAGGTCAAACACCGCACCAAGGCGTGAACCCCGACGAAGTCGTCGCCATCGGCGCATCGATCCAAGGCGGCGTGCTGCGCGGCGATGTGAAGGATGTGCTGCTGCTCGATGTCACGCCACTCACGCTTTCGATCGAAACCGAAGGCTCGCGCGCCACGGCGATGATCGAACGCAACACGACCATCCCGGCGAAGAAGTCGCAGATTTTCTCGACCGCATCCGACAACCAACCGGCCGTCGACATCCGCATCTGCCAAGGCGAGCGCCCGATGTTCTCCGACAACAAGTTGCTCGGCAATTTCAAGCTCGATGGCATCACCCCCGCCCGCCGCGGCGAGCCGCAAATCGAAGTGACCTTCGACATCGACGCCAATGGCATCCTGCATGTCTCGGCCAAGGACAAGCAGTCGGGCAAGGAACAGAAAATTTCGATCCAAGGTTCCTCCGGTCTCTCGCAGGACGAAATCGAAAAGGCCAAACGCGATGCCGAATCGCACGCCGAAGAAGACCGCAAGCGCGTTGAGAAAGTCGACGCGAAGAACAAGGCCGACAACCTGATTTTCTCGGTCGAAAAACAACTTGGCGAACTCGGCGATCAAGCACCAGCCGAATTGAAGTCGATGCTCGATGGCAAAGTACAAGCCGTGAAGGACGCGATCGCCAGCGACGATGTCGAGAAGATCAACAGCGCCTCCAGCGAACTCGAAAACTCGCTGCAGGCACTCTATCAGGCCGCCCAACAAGCACAGGCCGGAGCCGCTGGTGCAGCGCCCGATGTCGAGCCTGCCGAAACCGCATCCAACGAACCGAAGCAGGCAAAAGGCAAAGTCGTCGACGCTGAAGTCGTCGATTGATCCGTAGCGGCGATCACCGGTCGCCGCAAATCAACTCAAGAAACCCGGCGATCACCGATAGCCGCTACATCCAACACTCTCACCAAAAACAACAACAAACAGACAACAACATATGGCAAACATCAAACCACTCGGACAACGCGTACTCGTGAAGCGCATCGAAGCCGACGCCGTCACCGCCGGCGGAATCGTCCTTCCCGACACCGCAAAGGAAAAACCCCAAGAAGCCGAAGTGCTCAGCCTCGGCACCGGCGGCAAGGATGAAGATGGCAAGACCATCGAATTCTCCGTCAAGGTCGGCGACAAGGTGCTCATCTCGAAATACGGCGGCACCGAAGTAAAAGTCGACGGACAGGAAGTCCTCATCATCAACGAATCCGATATCCTTGGGATCGTCGGCTAAAGCCGTAGGTTATTCGTTAGAGGTTAAAAGCTAGAGGGCGTGACCCTCCGGCTTCGACCTTTGCGAAAGACCGCATCTGCAACCAATAACTAGTAACCACTAACTTTTAACCATAACACAATCATGGCCAAACAACTGCAATTTGACGAATCCGCCCGCCAGGCTCTGCTCCGCGGTGTGGAAAAACTCGCACGCGCCGTCAAGGCGACACTCGGACCTGCCGGTCGCAATGTGATCCTCGACAAGAAGTTCGGATCGCCGACCATCACCAAGGACGGTGTCTCCGTTGCCAAGGAAATCGAGCTCGAGTGCCCCTATGAAAACATGGGCGCCCAACTCATCCGCGAAGTTTCCAGCAGGACCTCCGACATCGCGGGCGATGGAACTACTACGGCTACCGTACTTGCCGAGGCGATCTACAAGGAAGGCCTCCGCAATGTCACCGCCGGTGCCAACCCGATTTCGCTTCAGCGCGGCATCATGAAGGCCACCGAGGCGATCGTCGCCGAGCTCAAGAAGCTTTCGAAGAAGGTCTCCGACGCGAAGGAAATCGCCCAGGTCGCATCGATCTCGGCAAACTCCGACAAGGAAATCGGCAGCATCATCGCCGAGGCGATGGACAAGGTCGGCAAGGACGGCACGATTACCGTCGAGGAAGCGAAAGGCATCGAAACCACCCTCGATGTGGTGGAAGGCATGCAGTTCGACAAAGGCTACCTCAGCCCTTACTTCGTGACCAACCCCGAGAGCATGGAAGCCCTGCTCGAGAGCGCCTACATCCTCATCAACGAGAAGAAAATCTCCTCGCTCAAGGACATGCTCCCGCTGCTTGAGAAGGTCGCCAAAACCGGCAAGCCGCTCCTCATCATCGCCGAAGATGTCGAAGGCGAAGCACTCGCAACACTCGTGGTCAACAAGATCCGTGGCACGTTCAATTCCTCATCAGTGAAGGCTCCTGGCTTTGGTGATCGTCGCAAGGCGATGCTGCAAGACATGGCAGTGCTTACCGGTGGTCAGGTCATCAGCGAAGAAGTCGGTCTCAAGATCGAGAACGCGACGCTCGACCTATTCGGCAAGGCGAAGCGCGTCATCATCAC
>CAIVXP010000274.1 GCA_903909905.1 Akkermansiaceae bacterium | reverse complement strand
CAGACCTATGTGCTCGACCGCGGTTCCTACGACAAACCACTCAAGGATCGCCCGCTCGAGCGGACCACCCCGACCGCTTTCCCTGCTCTACCGAAGGACGCTCCAAAAAACCGCCTCGGCCTCGCGCAGTGGTCGGTGGCTCCGGAAAACCCGCTCACCGCCCGCGTGCAGGTGAATCGCCTCTGGCAACAACTCTTCCGCAACGGCATCGTCAAAACCTCCGAGGACTTCGGGTTGCAGAGCGAACTGCCCACCCATCCCGACCTTCTCGACTACCTCGCCGTGGACTTCCGCGAGAACAAATGGGACATGAAGCGCGCCATGAAAAACATGGTCATGAGCGCCACCTACCGCCAATCCTCGAAGCATCGCGAGGACCTCAAGGCGATCGATCCCGAGAATAAACTCCTCGCCCGTGCGCCGCGCTTCCGGTTCCCGGCCGAGTTGATCCGCGACAATGCCCTCGCCGCCTCCGGCCTCCTCAATGAACAAGTCGGCGGCCAGAGCGTCAAAAACTACCAGCCAGAAATCTGGAGGGAAAAATCCATGCACCCCAGCGCCAATTATGGTTTCTACACCCGCCACACCGGTGACAAACTCTTCCGGCGCGGGCTCTACACCTTGTGGAAACAATCCGTGCCGCCCGCCCAAATGGAAATTTTCGACGCGCCTTCGCGTGAGTTCTGTTCCACGCGCCGGGCGGCCACAAACAGCCCCACTCAGGCGTTTGTGTTGATGAACGACGAGACCTATCTTGAGTTCTCCCGCAAGCTCGCAGAGCGCCTGTTCGTCGATGTCAACGGCCCTTGGAAGGACAAGCTCAGCGAGCGCGTCCGCCGCGGCTTCCGCCTCGCCACTGGCCGCAATCCGAAGGGCGAAGAGCTCGAAAGCTGGATTTCCTTCAGCAACGAAAACCTCCAACGCTTCGCCGCCGATACCGGCAATGCCGAGAAATTTCTATCCTATGGCGAAACGCCTCGAGAAAAATCCCTGCCTCCCGCCGAACTCGCGGCGATGTCGTTCACGATGTCGACCATCTTGAACTTGGATGAAACCATTACCCGAGATTAACCCCAGCCCATTCCAATCATGAACCATCCCCTTGAAGAGTTTCTACTCAACATCAGCCGGCGTCAGTTTTTCGGAAAAATGGCGCAGGGTATCGGCGGCATGGCGCTTGGCTCGATGCTGAGCAACAAGATGCATGCGGCCGCACCGAGCCCCTTTGAGCGGGGCTTCCTCGGCTCGCCGCACTTCGCGCCTAAGGCCAAACGGATCATCTATCTCTTCCAGCACGGCGGCCCGTCGCAAATGGATCTCTTCGATTACAAGCCGCAACTGGTGGACCAGTATGGCAAGGAAATCCCCAAATCGGTGCGTGGTGACCAGCGCATCACTGGCATGACTTCGGGTCAGTCACAACTGCCGGTTGCGCCCTCGATTTTCCAATTCAAAAAATACGACAACAACGACGACGGTCTCTGGGTTTCCGAACTCTACCCCCACACCGCCAGCATCGCCAAGGAACTCTGCGTCGTGAAATCGGTCTTCACGGAGCAGATCAACCACGAGCCCGGCGTGTCGTTCCTCCAAACCGGCCACCAGTTGCCCGGACGCCCGTCGTTTGGCTCTTGGATGAGCTACGGCCTCGGCAGCATGAATGAAAATCTGCCGTCGTTCGTCGTGATGATCAGTCAAGGCCGGGGCAACGCGCAATTCGTCTCCTCGCGCTTGTGGGGTTCGGGATTCCTGCCCAGCGAGCACCAAGGCATCAACCTCCGCAGTGGAAGCGATCCGGTGCTTTTCCTGAACGACCCCAACGGCATCGACCGCACCGACCGCCGCCGCATGCTCGACCAACTCGCCCGCCAAAATCACGTGGAGGCCAGCCAAAGCATGGACCCCGAGGTGCTCGCCCGCATCGCTCAATATGAAATGGCTTACCGCATGCAAACCGCCGTGCCGGAACTCACCGATTTTTCGCAGGAATCCGCCGAGACGCTCGATATGTATGGGCCGAATGTCAAAACCCCGGGCTCCTACGCCTACAACTGCCTCATGGCCCGCCGCCTCGCCGAGCGCGGCGTTCGCTTCGTGCAACTCTACCACCGTGGTTGGGACCAGCACAACAGCCTGCCCAAAGAAATCCGTATGCAGTGCGAGGACACCGACCAGCCGCAGGCCGCGCTCGTCAAAGACCTCAAGCGCCTCGGCATGCTCGACGACACACTCGTCATCTGGGGCGGTGAGTTCGGCCGCACGACCTACAGCCAAGGCGTTCTCACACAAACCAACTACGGCCGCGACCACCATCCGCGTTGCTTCACGATGTGGTTCGCCGGTGGTGGCACGAAGCCCGGTATCAGCTACGGAAAAACTGATGAATACTGCTACAACATCATCGAGAAACCGATGCATGTGCACGATCTCCACGCGACACTCCTCCACCTTATGGGAATTGAACACGAGCGCCTCACCTACCGCTATCAGGGCCGAGAT
>CAIVXP010000273.1 GCA_903909905.1 Akkermansiaceae bacterium | reverse complement strand
AATAATCGCGCGGAGCCAACAACAACCACACCGGCAAGACCGATGCCGCAAAGCCGTAAATCATCACCGCCCACGCAAGGTCTTTCGCTTCCCAACGCAGCGCGTGATTCCACGAATCCGGCAAATATTTTCCTGCCACCACCGCAACGATGAGCCCGAGCACACCGATCACCGACGCGCCGGTTACTCGCATCATGCCGGTCTTGATCAACAATCCCATCACCATCGCCAAGGGAATCGTTGCCGCGATCGTGAAAAGCCCCCACGGGCTTTCCGCCAAGGCCTTGACCACCACCAAGCCCAACACCGCGAGCAAAATCGTCATGATCGCCAACAGCGAAACCATCGCCACCAAACCCACAAACGGATGCACCTCTTCCTTGAGCATCTGACCCAGCGATTTGCCATTGCGCCTCATGCTCGCAAGCAACACCACCGCATCATGCACGCCACCACCGAGGGTCGCGCCGATCAGAATCCACAATGTCCCGGGCAAATAACCAAACTGCGCCGCCAACACCGGACCCACCAAGGGCCCCGGCCCAGCAATCGCAGCAAAGTGATGACCAAACACCACCCACTTCGGCGTCGGTACAAAATCTTTTCCATCCGCACAGGTGTGCGCCGCAGTCGCGCGTCGGTCATCGACCGCCAACACCTTCGCCACCAACCACGCGCTGTAAAAGCGATAAGCCACCGCAAAGGTGCATACACCAGCCACCACCAACCAAATCGCATTCACCGACTCACCGCGCTGAAACGCCGCCACCCCCACCGCAAAGGCCCCCAACAGGGCAACCATCAGCCACAGCATGACGCGTAAAACTTTCATGATTCGCCATCGATAACGATCACGCCTCAGCCTGCCAAGAAAGATCACCCGCCCCCTTGCCAAAGCCCGAGCTTCATGGGAAACCGGGACATGCCATTCTCCCTGCGATTTCTGCTGCCAATTGTTTTGCTGGCATCCTGCTCGCCCTACGTGCCTGCACCGACACCCAAGACCAAAGCTGCAGCAACAAGCACGCCGGCAGCCATCATTCCGACACCGGCCGAAGCACCAAAAAATTTCGAAAACCCCAACCCGCCCACAGCGCCCACCCTCGTCACGCGCAACCTGCCGGAGTTCAACCTCGAAGGCGTCGCATTCGATTCCAGAACCCACCGCCTCCGCGTCATCGATCAGGCTGATGGCCCGGGCACCACCTTCATCGATGCCGCACAAGCCGGCTCTTCGCGCAACGCACTCGCCGCGATCAACGCCGGATTTTTCACCCCCCAAGGCGAACCGCTCGGCCTGCTGGTTTCAAATGGAAAATCAGCCGGCTCATGGAACTCGGCAACCTCAATCGGTAGCGCCCTTTGGCACGAATCCCATTCAGGCACCTCACGCATCAGCCGCCGCAGCGAAACCCATCCGGCCACCGCCAAACAAATGCGCGAAGCCCTACAATCCGGCCCGATGCTCATCGATCGCGGCCTCGCAGTCAGTGGACTCGAATCCGACAAAACCAGCGCCCGCAGTTTCATCGCATGGGACGGCGGCACCCGTTGGTTCATCGGCCGTACATCGCCCTGCCCGCTCAACATCCTCGCCGCCAGCCTCGCCTCGGGCCAGCACTGCGGCTGGAAAATCCACCGCACCATGAACCTCGACGGCGGCCGCTCCTCCGACCTCTGGATCTCCTCCCGCGTCAGCGGCGGCCCCCTCACCTCACGCCCACCTTGGAACCGACCGGTTCGCAACTTTCTTGTCCTCGTCCAGCGTTGAAATCCTACGCGATCGCGGTAGAATGGATTTACCCCTTGGAATGCCGCGTACCGTTCATTAGAGTCCGATCAATCACAAAAAAATGCGCTCTCGTCGATACGCTCAATTTTTTCTGACCATGACTTTGACCCTTGGCATGGTCGCATGCGCATCGCGTGAAACCCAATCCACCAGCGACCACGCAGATCGCAAATCCGCCATCACCACGACATTGAAAAAAGTGTCGTTTGCCAGAATACCTAAATTGAAAATGCCGAGACCCTTTTGGGGACCAAAAGTAAAAATCGTCGAGCCACGGGCAAGGGATTTGAAAAATCTACCAAGCGGCGCCGAACTCGCCATGGCCTACCGCAAAAAACAACGCGGACTTTTCTGGATCGTCGGTGGCCCAGTCGATTTTAAGGAACCCGACCTGCCGATGCCAGGACTCGATCTCGAGGATGGCCTGTTGCCACCGCTGCCCCAGTGACTCAGGCGCCGGCCGCCGGATGCCAATCATGCCATTCCCGGCTTGATCCACCCGCATCCGTGAAGGATCATTCAAACCATGATCCGCCCGGTTTTGGCCCGACTCGCTTTCTTCGCATTTTTCATCAGCCTCTTTTCATCCTGCGGTGGCAACCCGCCACCTCGCGCCATCCCGCGCGGCGAGGCCTACCGTCAGCCGGTCAGCAACGCCCCGGGCGTCTCGGCCCCCACCCCGATTCCGCGTACCCCGCCGCCACCAATCGTTGGCGAAAGCGCGCTCGTGCTCGATGTGCAAAGCGGCCGCGTGCTTTACGCAAAAAATGCCGACATCCCCCGCGCGGTGGCCAGCACCCAGAAAATCATCACCGCACTTTGCGTGCTCGACACTGGCGACATCGACAAGCAGGTCACCATCACTCCCAGCGACCTCAACTGCGAACCGACACGCCTCAATGTGAAACCCGGCGATGTCTACACCCGCCGCGAACTCCTAAAGGTGCTCATCGTCAAAAGCGCGAACGACATCGGCCGCGCACTTGCCCGCGATGTAGGCGGCGATCAGGAATCTTTCGCGATGCTAATGAACCGCAAGGCGGCCTCGCTCGGCATGCGCAACTCGCACTTCCGCAACCCCCACGGTCTCACCGAACCCGGCCAATACTCAACCGCCCGCGACATGGCCATCGCCGCCCGCGCTGCCTACCGCAGCCCACTCGTCCGCGCCTACGCCAGTACGAAGTCCTACAGCTTCCGCTTCAACGACGGCCGCACCCGCCTGCTCGAAAACACCAACAAGGTCCTTAAGACCTTACCCTACTGCAACGGTCTCAAAACCGGCACCACCAACGCCTCCGGCCGCTGCCTTGTTTCGAGCGGATCCCTCAACGGACGCTCGGTGATCGTGGTCGTGCTGAAGTCAAACACGCCCAACATCTGGACCGACTCGACCAAACTGCTTCGCTGGGCACTCGAGTCATCGCCGTCGTAATAAAAAACCGACGGCATCAATTGCCGTTCTTTCAAACACTCCGCGTCCCATGTCCAAGCCATCGGAGGAACTCGCCCAACTGCGCGCCCAAGGCCTCGAACGGGTTCTACATCCACTCGAATCGCCCGCAGGCATCCGCGTGATCCGCAACGGAAAAACTTTGTGGAACTTCGCGTCGAATGACTACCTCGGCCTCGCCTCACACCCGGCCATCGCCGAGTCATTCATCGAAGGCATCAAAAAATTCGGCGCCGGCTCGACCGCCTCACGCCTGATCTGCGGCACACTCGCCCCACACCTGCAGCTCGAAGCATCCCTCGCCGAAGCCAAACAATCGCAAGCCGCACTCACATTCAGTTCAGGCTTCGCCACCGCTCTCGGCATCATCCCCGCCGCCGTCGGTAAAAACGATTTTATCCTGCTCGACAAACTCTCACACGCCTGCCTCATCGACGCAGCCAAACTCTCTGGCGCGACGATCCGCGTCTTCCCCCACAACGATCTCGCAAAACTAAAATCCCTGCTCGCATCGATCCGCGCCAAATCAGCCGACGCACAAATCCTCGTCGCCACGGAATCGGTCTTCAGCATGGATGGCACGATCTGCCCGCTGTCGAACTTGCTCGATGTCGTCGAAGAATTCGACGCGATGCTCCTGCTCGACGAAGCCCACGGATTCGGCGTCCTCGGCCCCACCGGCATGGGCCTCGCCGAAGAGAAAAATGTCGCCCACCGCATCACCTTCCAAATGGGCACACTCAGCAAAGCCGCCGGCCTCTCGGGTGCCTATGTCTGCGCCTCACAGGATTGGATCAATCTCCTCGTCAACAAGGCCCGACCCTTCATTTACTCAACCGCCCCGCCAGCAGCGATCGCCCACGCGGCACGCGCCTCATTGCAAATCATCCGCTCACAAGAGGGCAGCGCACTCCGCAACAAGCTGCGCGAAAACATCAGGACCCTCACAGGCAGCGATTCACAAATTTCGATTATCGCCCACATCCTCGGATCCAACGAAGCGGCACTCTCAACCGCCAACGCACTCATCGACGCTGGCTTCCTCGTCCCCGCGATCCGCTATCCCACCGTTCCGCGCAACACTGCGCGACTCCGCATCAGCCTCTCCGCCGCCCACCCACCGGACGCGATCAATTCCCTAGCCGCCTCTCTCTT
>CAIVXP010000272.1 GCA_903909905.1 Akkermansiaceae bacterium | reverse complement strand
GGCATCCGCGTGCGATTTCGCGATCGCCTGATGTTTGCGATCCGCAACGAGATTGGCGATGTCATTGCCTTCAGCGGGCGTCAGCTTCGCGAGGACCCGAACAGCGGCAAGTATGTCAACTCGCCGGAAACAGTGATCTTCCGGAAATCGAGGGTCTTGTTTGCGCTCGATCGTGCGAAGAAGCCGATCCTGCGCGAGAAATCGGCATTGTTGTGTGAGGGTCAGCTCGATGTGATTTCGTGTCACGAGGGTGGGATTGATCACGCCATCGCGCCCTTGGGCACGGCTTTCACGCGCGATCATGCGCGGCTGTTGCGGCGTTACACGACGAGTGTGTTGATTTGTTATGATGCCGACCGTGCGGGCTTGGCAGCATCGGAGCGGGTGTTTCGCGAGTTGACCCCCGAGGGTCTTGCGGTGCGCGTGGTGCGGATGCCGGCCGGCGAGGATCCGGACACTTATTTGAAAAAGTATGGCGTCGAAGCGTTTCGCGGATTGCTGGCCGAGGCGGCGGAATTTTTTGATTTCAAGCTCGGCAAGGCGCGCGAGGACGGACTGCTGGATCAAGCGGCCGGGCGCACCGCGGCGCTAACCGATTGCGCGGGGATGTTGGCCTTGATGAGCGATTTTGCGGCGCGCGAAAATCAGATCAACATTGTGGCAGGATACTTGCAGGCATCGTCGACCGTGTTGCGTCAGGCCATTGCAAAAATCATGGCCAAGTCGAAGCCTGCGCGTGGCTATCAGGAACCGACTGCGGCGAACGATGAAGTCGTCGCGCCAGTCGAGCCGACGCCGCTGCATCGGATCGTGGCGTTTTTGTGTCAGCTCGCGCTCACATCCGCGCCGGCGCAGCATTTGCTTGGCGAGCAATTTGAAACGATTCACGAAGCAACGCGCTGGGTCGAAGGTGTGCCTTTGCTTGAAGCGATTTTGGCGGCCGCGCCGGACCCGGCCTCGAGTGCGGCTGTGAATGCTTTTTTGAGCGGCTTGCCCGAGGCGGACCGCATGGCCTTGAGTGCGGAGGTCACGACGGGTGGTGCGACGGACGATGGCATGCAGGCGGCGGAGGTCTCGCTGGCGCAGCTTTCGGGCTTGGTCCTGCAGCGGCGCGATGCGGCGATCAAGTCCGCGCTCAAAGAGCCGGGGCTTTCCGCCGAGCGGATGATCGCACTTTTAGAAGAGGCCAAGGAAATCGCAGCGCTGCTGGCAGGCATCGATCAGCGCTCGGAGTTTGATGACGAGTTACCGAAATCCACCTTCAAACCGAAAGTGCCCGAGTGGAAAAAACGCTTCGGCGACAAGGACGGGACGAGGGTGAGGAGTTAGGGGGATTTGAACATCGAACATCGAACGCACAACATCGAACTTTGAAGTGGAAGAAAATGAAGAAGCGGCTTCCTCAAGGAGTGTGGGCATCTTGCCCACCTCTTCAATAACCGGTAGGGCGACGCGGCCTCGCGGCGCCGACGCTTTCAGAAATTTTGAACCGTGAATGGACGCGAATGGACGCGAAAAAGAAAGATCGTGGAGGCCGCATTGATTGATGGGGTTGTAGTTAAGAATCCGTATTGACGGATTTCCGTATTTCCGTATCTTTTTCTTATGAAAACGACCATCGACATTCCTGAGCCACTTTATCGAAAGGTCAAGATGCGGGCAGTACAGCGTGGAGTCAGCTTGCGGGACTTAGTTCTCGGAGCTTTGCAAGACAGTCTGCGGGTTCAGGTGACGCGTTCGCCTGATCAACCTCACTTTGAAGTTGATGAGCTCGGAATACCAATGCTGCGAAGGGAAAAGGGTGATGCTACAGTTATCACTAACGAATTCATCGATCAGCTTCGCGAACAAGAAGGGGTCTGATTATGGTTTTTCTGGCGGATGTTAATCTCCTAATTGCTCTTGCAGATAAGGCTCACTCTCACCATGCCATCGCACGCGATTGGCTATCATCATGGCCAAGGGCCGGTTTGGCCACTTGTCCACTGACGGAGAATGGTTTTTTAAGGATTTACGGTCATCCGGCTTATTCTGGTGGGCCAGGTAGCCCCGGGCGAGCGATGCTTGATCTCGAAGCGTATCGCAAGCGACGAGGTCATCGATTTTTGTCGTGTGATTTTTCGTTTCATGATCCGGCATTTCACGGTCTGCGTGAGGTGACGCCACGGCAGTTGACAGATCTTTATCTCTTGGCACTGGCAGCGCGACACGGAATACGCCTAGCGACTTTTGACACTTCGATTCCGACGGAACTTGTTCTCAATGGGGGCGAAGCGATTGAGGTCATTGGCTGAGCTTCGATTAGCACCGCGCGCGCAGTCTCCCCAAAATCCCCCCCAACAAAAAACCCGCCGTCGGGTGGGCCGAGGGCGGGTCTTGAGATGGGCTAGTGACCGGCTCAGTACTTCTGAGTTCTGGAGTGGTCGAAGTAGGTTTCGAAGCCGAGTTCGGGGGGGAATTCCGAGAGGCCGTCGTGCACGTTCATTTCGATGCGATTGTCTTCGCCGCAGCGCTCATAGGGGGGCTTGAAGGTGCCGCGATAGGTCGGGCAGGTGAAGGTGAAGAGTTCGTAGAATCCGTAACCGAGGCGGCGGAGTGCGCGGTGTGAACCATCGACGGCGCCGTAGGTGTAACCTGCTTTGCGTCCGTAAGCCTCGTTCTTGCGAACGACTTGCTCAGGGATTTCCATGAAGCCGTAGAGGATATTGCTCAGAGCACGGCCGAGCTTGCGGGTCGAGGTGTAGGTCGATCCCGGAGGAGCCTGGATGTCGGCGCAGACCAATCCGCTGAGGGCGGCAAGAGCACCGGC
>CAIVXP010000271.1 GCA_903909905.1 Akkermansiaceae bacterium | reverse complement strand
GATTGCTGGGCGAATTGCGGCTCACGGATCCGTGGTTTCTTGGAAAAGATCTGCCGCTTTCCGGTCGCTTGTACGCGTTCATTTACGGTCATGAGGGATACGACACGCGCGAGGAGGGGGTTGAAGGGAAATTGATTTGGAAATTCGGCGATCACTATGCGGTGGATTTGAGTGCAGCATCTGCGATGGTGAACCTGAGCGAGGATGGTCTGCCGATTGAAGAGCTTGGCGAAACCGTGTATCTACACCAGCGGGTGAAATTGAATCAATCGCTCGACTATCGTGACAGCATGATTCTGCCCACTAAGGGTTGGCATCTCGATTGCCCGGTGGAGATCGGATCCGCGATTGGCGACATCAGCACATCGTACGCGAAGTTTGGTTTGTCGGGTGGGTGGTACAAGCGCATCCATCGTTTTTATGATTTGGGAATCGGCGGATCGCTTGGCGGGATTTTTCCGTTTGGTGATAGTGAGGATCTGCCGATCGACTTGCGCATGTTCAATGGTGGCAGCCGCAGCGTGCGGAGTTTTCCAAATCGTGAGTTGGGGCCATTGGTTGATGGTTATCCGACCGGTGGTGAGGCTGGGTGGAACACCAATGTTGAGCTCATGCGAAACATTTGGGGTTCGCTCAAAGGGGTGGCATTTGTTGATGCCGGCGGGCTCGCGCGAAACCGTGAGGAATGGGGTTCGGCGGATGTCGAGTTGGCGACAGGCCTTGGCTTTCGCCTTGATCTGCCGATCGGGCCGGTGCGTCTGGAGTACGGTTACAATCTGACGCGTGATGAGGGTGAGCCATCGGGCACGCTGCATTTTGCGATCGGCTTTGCCTATTGATCCGCGCCGTTTGGTGCTTGCGGCCCCAGCGCTTGATCGCCATATCTTTCACATGGCTCAATTCTGCAAAAACAAACTCACGGGTTTTCTAACAGTTTTGCTCGCATGGTTTTCGATGGCCGGATGGGCAGCTGCCGCCGAGGTGGCGACCGAGAGCCTCGACAAGAAAATCGACGTCTGGTTTGGAAAAATCACCAAGCCTTTTGTCGATCTGATCTTTTTCAAAATCAATATCGGTGGATTTGAGGCCTTTGCGGTGATCTTCTGGCTGGCGGCGGCGGGTGTCATCATCACGCTCGCGTTCCGCTTTGTAAACTTGAGGTCCTTCGCGCTGGCATTGAGGACGGTGCGGGGAAAATACAGCTCACCATCCGATCCGGGCGAGGTGACCCACTTTCAAGCACTGAGCGCGGCAGTGTCGGGCACGGTGGGGCTTGGCAACATTGCGGGTGTTGCGATCGGGATTCAGAATGGCGGACCTGGTGTCGCGTTCTGGCTTTTCCTCAGCGGTTTCATCGGCATGTCGACGAAATTTGCGGAATGCACGCTTGGGGTGAAGTACCGCGAGTTTGATGCCGCGGGCCGTGTGCATGGTGGTGCAATGTATTACTTGAGGAAAGGTTTCGCCGAGCGCGGTATGAAGTCGGCCGGTCTGGTGCTCGCGGGATTTTTCGCGGTGATGTGTGTGCTGGCGTCCTTTGGCGGTGGCAATGTTTTCCAAGTCAACCAGGTCGCCGCGCAGTTGGTGAACATCACCGGCGGTGAGCAATCGTTCTTCGCCGACAAGCAATGGGTCTTTGGAACGATTATGGCATTGATGACCGCCCTTGTGATCATTGGCGGCATCCAAGGCATTGCCAAGGTGACCGACAAGATGGTGCCGATCATGTGTGTGACCTATGTCTTGAGTTGCTTGATCGTGCTGGTGGTCAACTCGTCGGAAATCATCCCGGCTTTGGGTCGCATCATCACTGAGGCCTTTGAGCCGCGGGCGGCGATCACCGGTGGTTTGCTTTCGGCGTTCATCTGGGGCATGCGCCGTGCGACTTTCTCCAACGAGGCGGGCATTGGCTCGGCGCCGATCGCGCATGCGGCGGTCAAGACACGCCGCGCGGCATCCGAAGGGGTGGTCTCGATGCTTGAGCCATTTCTCGATACTGTGGTCATTTGCACGATGACCGCGCTGGTGCTTTGCGTGACCATGAAGTTCGACGGCGACACTGCCGCGTATGCGATTCACGGGCATTCGTATGTGTTGGGTCAGGTCTCCGGCGATGGCACGAAGTTTGGAATCGAAATGACCTCGCTGGCTTTCGAGACCGTGCATGTTTCCTTCAAGTACATCCTGTTTGCCTGTGTATTCTTGTTCGCGTTTTCGACGCTGATCACTTGGAGCTACTACGGTCTTCAGGCGTGGCAGTACATATTCGGCAAGCGCGATTTTGCCGCATGGATCTATCGTGTGGTGTTCTGCCTTGTCATCATTGTTGGTTCTTCTGCCTCGATGGCGAATGCGACTGACTTCTCGGACGCGGCATTGTTTGCGATGAGTATTCCGAACCTGATCGGCGTGTATTTCCTGCTGCCGGTGGTGAGGCAGGAGTTTGCCAGTTTCCTCGCTTTCACCAAGCGCGTGGATGCCGGTGAGTTAATCGAGGAGGCCGACAAACTCGAGCGCAAGGATTGGGACATCTGATTTTTCGGATGTACGGCTTTGTCGGGTTGATTGCCGGCGCGGGCGGTGTCAGGCTGTGGGCCGATGGCGCGCGAGTACAAGCTGCACAGGGCGACTGGTGGAAATGCCTCGGGCATTGACTACCGCAAGGCATTGAATGCCGAGCAGTACCGTGCGGTGTCCGCGGGTGATGGAAAGGCGCTGGTCATCGCCGGTGCGGGATCCGGCAAGACGCGAACGCTGACCTATCGCGTGGCGTGGTTGGTCGACCGCGGCATCGATGTGAGGCGAATTCTTTTGCTGACCTTCACCAATAAGGCCGCGCGAGAAATGGCCGCGCGGGTGAGGGAACTTGTGCCGCAGGATGTGTCGGCGCTTTGGGCGGGGACATTCCATTCGATTGGCGGAAGAATTTTGAGGCGTCATGCCGAGGACCTCGGTTTCACGGCATCGTTTTCGATCATGGACCGTGATGACCAGAAATCGATGCTGTCATCGATTGTTACCGCATGTGAGATCGACACCCGTCAGCGCCGTTTCCCCAAGGCCGATGTGCTCGCGTCGATGTTCAGTCTCGTGGAGAACACCGAGACGCCGCTCGAGGAAATTGTGGCCGATCGCTACGCGTATTTTTACGACTGGATCGAAGAGTTGGAAATAGTCCGGCAGGCATACATCAAGCGCAAGCTCGAGACCAACTCGATGGACTTCGATGATTTGCTGGTGTTGCTTGTCAGGCTCTTTGAGGAGCATCCGGATGTGCTGGAGGTGTACCGCAAGAGGTTCAGTCACATTCTGGTCGATGAGTATCAGGACACCAACCGGGTGCAATCGAGGATGCTTGATTTGCTGGTGGGCGATAGAAACAGCCTGATGGCGGTGGGTGATGACGCGCAGTCGATTTATTCGTGGCGTGGCGCGGACATGTCGCTGATTCTGGGATTTCCGCAGCGCTATGCCGGTGCGAAAGTTTTCACGATTGATACGAACTATCGCAGTGTGCCGGAGATTTTGGAGCTTTCGAACGCCGCGATCCGTGCGAACACCGGTAGGTTTGAGAAGGATTTGCGTGCTTCGCGCGGTGGGGCGGGTTTGAAGCCAGCCTTGGTGGCATTGCCTGATCCCGCGTCGCAGGCGGCCTTTGTTGCGCAACGGATGCTTGAGCTGCGTGATGGTGAGGGCATCGCGCTGGAGGAAATGGTAGTGTTGTACCGTGCGCATTTCCAGAGTTTGGAAATCCAGATGGAACTGACTGCGCGTGGTATTCCATTTAACATCACGAGCGGCCTGAGATTTTTCGAACAGGCACACATCAAGGACATTTCGGCATTCATGCGCTTTGTGGTGAACCGTCGTGATGAGGTGAGCTTTTTGCGGATGGTTTCGCTCATG
>CAIVXP010000270.1 GCA_903909905.1 Akkermansiaceae bacterium | reverse complement strand
TTCTTACCAAACACTTCTCCGTCCTTGCATGGCGCGGAGGAGGGTGAGTTCGTCGGCGTGTTCGAGTCCGCCGCCGGCGGGTAGGCCTTGGGCGATGCGGGTGAGTCGGCAGTTTTTGCCGCGCAGCATTTCGGCGATGTAGTTGGCGGTTGCTTCGCCTTCGACATCGGATCCGAGGGCGAGCACGACTTCGATTTCGCCACCGGCGGCGAGGGTGGCATCGATGCGTTGCAAAAGTTCGGGGATGCGCAGGTCTTCCGGCGACACGCGGTCGAGTGGTGAAAGTTTTCCGCCAAGGCAATGATAGCGGCCGGTCATCGCACCCGATCTTTCGAGCGGCAACACATCGGTCGCTTGCTCGACGACGCAGAGGAAATGGCTGTCGCGTTTCGGGTCGTCGCAAATGCCGCAGGATTCGGCGGTCGCAAAGAAGCCGCATGTCGGGCAGGGGTGGATCGTGGCACTAGCGGTTTCGAGCGCGGCGGCGAGCGATTGGGGCTCGGCCTTCGGGTGCTGCATGAGCCAGACGGCGATGCGTTCGGCACTGCGCGGACCCACGCCCGGCAGGCGTTTGAGTTCAGCGATCAGGCTCTTGAATGCATCGGGAAAATCGGCGCGGCTCATGGATTTTTGTTGGGAGATTCATCACCGGGCATGCGGTGTTTGATGGTGTAAAACATCGCGCAAAGGCCCGACCACAAGGTGGCGATGAATGGCGCCGCGACATCCGGGCGGTGGGCCGCAAGGCTCAGTACCGGCGCCCATGCGAGCACCATGAACAGTGTGGCAAGCCACAAAAGCCAGCGTCGTGCATGCCCCGGCACCGCCAACACCGCCCATGCGACGCCAAAGGCAAAGACCCATGCCGCAATCCAGATCACGGCTTCGGGCAATTCTTTGGAAAACTTTTCGGCCCCGTTTCGGGAAACAAAACCGGCGATCACACGATCGGCGTGCTCCAAAAAACCCAGCAGGTCGAGTCCTGCGGCAAGGATCAGCGACATACTTCCAATCGCCGCGCCCGGCACCAGCACATGGCCGGCGCGGTGCGCGTCATCTCGTTCATCCCGCTTCACGCGGCCCATCCTCACGCCGACCGCGCGTCAATCAAGCAAGACTTTCATCAGAAGCCGCCGAACAAATCGAGTTGCGGCGGCTTGGCTTGTGGCAAGGTTTCCTGCGCGGTGTTTTTGGCCTTGGGTCCGGCTTTTTTTGCCTCGGGTTTGGTCGAGTTGAGCTCGAGGTGTGAGAGGATCGACTTCGCGCGTTCGACCACCGGCTTGGGTAGACCGGCGAGGCGTGCGACCTGGATGCCGTAAGATTTGTCGGCGGCACCGGGCAGGATTTTGTGCAGGAAAATGATTTCTTCGTTCCACTCGCGCACCGCGACATTGCAGTTCGCCACGGCTGCCTTGGTGTTGGCGAGGTCGGTGAGCTCGTGATAGTGCGTTGCGAACAGCGTGCGGCAGCCGATGGCATCATGCAGGTGTTCGGCGACTGCCCATGCGATCGAGAGCCCGTCGAAGGTCGCCGTGCCGCGGCCGATTTCATCGAGGATCACCAGCGAGCGGTCAGTGGCATGATTCAAAATCAGCGCTGTTTCGCTCATCTCGACCATGAAGGTCGATTGACCGCGCGACAGGTCATCGGACGCGCCGACGCGGCAGAAAATTCGATCTACTAGGCCCATCGTAGTTGCATCGGCAGGCACAAAGGCCCCGATCTGTGCCATCACGGCGATGAGTGCGACCTGGCGGATGTAGGTCGATTTCCCCGCCATGTTTGGGCCGGTGAGGATTTGCAGGCGTGAGCTTTCCGGGTCGAGCTCGGTGTCATTTGGCACAAACTTCGCGTCGGTGAGCGTTTGTTCGAGTATTGGGTGGCGGCCATTGGTGATCGAGAGCGCATTGGACGCATCAAGCTGCGGGCGGCAGTGGCGGTGGACTTGTGCGACCTCGGCCAGCGCGCAGAGCACATCGATTTCCGCGACGGCGGCGGCGGTTTCTTGGATGCGCGGGAGATGCGTCACCACCTGCGAGCGCAGTTGTGCGAAGAGCTCGGCTTCGAGTTGCTTGGATCGTTCTTCGGCGCCCAGCACCTTGTTTTCCATCTCCTTGAGCGCCGGCGTGATGTAGCGCTCGGCATTGGCCATCGTTTGCTTGCGCGTGTAATCATCCGGCACCTTGGCGAGATGGCTGGTGGTGATTTCGATGAAGTAGCCAAAGACATTGTTGAACTTGATCTTGAGCGAATCGATGCCAGTGCGTTTGCGTTCGTCTTCCTGCAGTCGTGCGATCCAGTCCTTGCCGCCGCGCGAGGCGTTGCGGAGTTCGTCGAGCTCCGGCGACCATCCGTCGCGGATGATGCCGCCGTCGCGCAAATTGGCGGGTGGCTCATCGGCGAGGGCGAATGCGAGCAGCGTGGTGAGGTCGGAAAAATCGTGGAGCTGCGCGGCGAGTGCGAGATCGGATCCGCACAGCGAAACGAGGTCTTCTTTTAGCGCCGGGACATGCGTGAGCGAGATGCCGAGTGATTGCAGGTCGCGCGCATTGCCGGAACCTTGTGAGAGCCGTGAAGTCGTGCGCTCGATGTCGCGAATGCCCTTGAGCGAGTCGCGGCATTTTGCAAGCAGGAAGGGCTCTGCCAAAAACGCGGCGATCATGTCCTGTCGTGCGGTGAGCGTCGCGATGTCGCGCAGCGGATGCAGGATCCAATCGCGCAGCAGTCGGGCACCCATGGGAGTGGCGGTGCGATCGAGCACACCGAGCAGCGTGTGTTGGCGGCCCGAGCGCGAGTCGACGAGGTCGAGATTGCGTTGCGAGGCGGCATCGATGAGCACATGCGCGGAGTTTTCGCGCACGCGCGGATGGCGCAAATGATCGCAGGGTCGGCGCAGCTGATGGATGAGGTAATGAAGCGTCGCGCCTGCAGCACCCGAGGCCGCAGGCATTTCTGCGCAGCCGAATCCATCGAGCGAATGCACGGCGAAGTGATCCTTGAGCATGCGCGAGGCATGTTCGGCAAGGAAGGTGTAGCCATCGTAGGCAATCGCATTCGGCAAGCTGCCGAATTGCGAAGTCTGATGATCGGGGACTAGCAACTCCGAAGGAGAAACACGCGCGAGTTCGTCGGTGAGCTGGTTGATTTCGGAAAATTCGCAGAGCGTGAATTCACCGGTTGTGTGGTCGATCAATGCCAGACCGCATGATTTCCCATGACTGAAAACTGCCGCGAGATAGTTTGGGCGTTCGTCATCGAGCAAGGTGAGGTCGTCGATCGATCCCGGTGAGAGGATACGCGCGATTTCGCGTTCAACGAGTTTGCCTGGCTTCGGATTGGAAGTTTGTTCGGCGATCGCCACGCGCTTGCCGGCTTTGAGCAGGCGCGCGATGTAGGCCTGCGCCGCGTGGTAAGGCACGCCACACATGGGAGTGCCGCCGCGTTTGGTGAGCGCGACATTCAGTATCGGCGCGGCGCTCTTTGCATCCTCGAAGAACATTTCGTAAAAATCTCCGAGACGGTAGAAGAGAATCACATCCGTCGGCAGCGACTTCCGCATGGCCATGTACTGGGCCATCATCGGAGTGCTTGCGGATTCAGACATGCCCGGGAGTTTGGAGATTTGGAAAACAGGTGGCAAGTCTTCCTGCGGAAGGGGCTGAAGAGAAAACCGCGAATGAATGCGAATGGACGCAAATTTTATGGTAAAGAAGAAGCACCTCTTGATGAGAAGCGACACTATTGATTTGCAGCCACCCTGCGCCCGGATTAGCGCCGTGTCGTGCCGTAGTTCGGCGATTGCCTGTCATGTCGCACCGCCGTGATGCGGATCATGTCTGGCAAAATGCGGAACAGAAAATGCACCGGAAACCTTTTCAAATTGCTGCGCCGCCTGCCCGCCGGATCAAAATGATGTCGCTCTGGAAATTCACGGGCGTATTCGATGGCCTCAGTCAATTCTTGCCAAAATGCGTCTCCAAGCTTGGGCGAGATCGCATCATAATGATCTAGAAAGGCTCGCACTTCTGCAGGTACATTGGGGTGATATCGAACCTGCCTCATCGGTTCGCGCGACCAACTTGTGAAAGAAACTCAGCGTGGCTGATCGGCTTGACCGCGCCGGCATCCATTTCCTCCTCGCGCCGAGCCACTTCCAAGTCGTCCGGACCCAGTGGAATGCCGGACAAGCCATGAAGCAAGTATGCAACCAAACCCTCCCGGTCTTCTGGGGAAAGCTGCTCAGCTTGGCGTTGAATATCTGCCAATTGCACCATGTCACAATCTAATCATCTTCAAAAATCTCCGCAACCCCAATTCCCCGGTTTTCTTAAGGCCCATTATCTTCTCTGTGCGTTTGTGGTCCGTCTTAGCTAGAGGCTCGACAATTGCCGTGCGGGTTTTACCACTGATCCGCATCTGATGAACGAAATCGAGATTCCCATTCGTGCCGCGCGGGAGGTGGCGATCGCCCATGGGGTGGCGCCGGACCGCTGCGAGATTTTACAAAATGGCAGCACGCTTGTGTTGCGGCTGGGTGAGTCGTTGGTGGCGCGTGTCATTCGCGATATCGACGGGCCGAGGCAGGGCAGCGAGTGGTTTGTGCGAGAAAATGCGGTGGCGCAGTATCTAGCGCGGCAGGGCGCGCCGGTCATTCCGATGCATCCGGAGCTTCCGCCCGGGCCGCATGTGCACCTCGGCCACACGCTTAACTTTTGGCAATTT
>CAIVXP010000269.1 GCA_903909905.1 Akkermansiaceae bacterium | reverse complement strand
GGCAAAAGATCAAATCGCGTCGGCATCGCCGGCGGCCGCCAGCCGAGCGCCAGCGCCACCCGCGTGAGCTCAAGGTTCATCGGATCACCGAGAATGCTGCCATCGGCCGACTCGTGCGCGGCGTATCGGACGAGCTGGTGGTTCCAAATGCGGATCTCATTTTGCTCGCCGCGCCATGGCGGCATCACTGTCATCAAGGGCGTGATCCGCCCATCGCCGGTCGCGCGTTTCAAATGCTCGCAGGCGGCCTCGAAAACTTCATCGGTCGTCGCGAGCTGGCGGGCATCGATCAACTCCAGCGATTTCCAATGCAGCCGACCGATGCAGCGCACGGCATTGCGCCATGCCTCACGACCCGCCTGCTCCAGCGAGACATCCAACGCGCTGGCGGATTTGAGCAGCTCGGCTGATTCGACGAGATCCCAACGCTTGGCATGATGGCCATGCAGCGGGCATCCGGAACCAGGTGGCGTGTTTGGGTCATTCATGATGGCATCACAGCACGCGTCACACCGCGGAACGGCTTCAGAAAGAAGCGGGAAACTCCACGCTGGCAAGCGGAAAGGACGCCGCTTCGAGCGTGGCTAAAAAACCCGGCTCGCGCAAATGTGGTCTGTTGACAAGCAGGGCTCCAAACAATCACTCTGGAGATGTTGCGCAGCATCATTTCAGATGCTACGCTTGCCCGCTTCAGAATCCATCCCCAGACACTTTTTCACCCAGTGTTTTCCAACGAAGATTATCTTGCGGAGCTGCTCAACGAAGCCGGAGTGGTGAGTCCTGACGAAGTCGCCGAGGCCCGCCGCAGGGTTTCCGGATCTCAATCGCTCATTGCGCATCTGCTGGCCAACACCGCGCTCACCGAAGATCAGATCGGCGAAGTGCTTGCCGCCAATGCCGGCATCGCTTTTGTGCGGCTTGCCGACATCCAATTTCAACCGGGCATCACTGAAACCATCACCGAGGATACCGCCAAACGCTACCGCGTGATCCCGGTGCAGGACGATGGCCTCACACTCACCATCGCGGTGGCCGATCCGCTCGATTTTGAAACGCTCGATTCTTTGCCTCACATTGTGGGCCGGGATCTCAACTTCGTTTGCGCCACTCAGCCGGACATCCAGTACCACCTGCGGGAATTCTACCGCGCCACAGACGCCTCGCCCGATGCCAACGCCTTTGGCGTCCAAGTGACCACCGGCGACCTCGAAGCGGGAGTCGATGCGGACGACGCGCCGATCATCCGTCTGGTCGTGCAGCTACTCTCCGAGGCCTTCCGCCTTCGCGCATCTGACATCCACATCGAGCCACTCGAAACTTCGGTGCGCGTGCGCTACCGCCTCGACGGCAAGCTCATTCATGTCGACTCACATCCGAAAAAACTTCTACCCTCAATCATCGCGCGCCTCAAGGTGATGAGCGGCACGATGTCGATCGCTGAAAAACGCATGCCACAAGATGGCCGAATTCAGCTCAAAATCGGCGGCAAGGAAGTCGACCTCCGCGTCTCCTCGGTCCCCTCCAATCACGGCGAGTCGATCGTCATGCGGATCCTCGACAAAACCGCCCTCATGCTTGGCCTGCCGGAGCTGGGGTTTTTCTCCGACGACCAAACGACATTCGAGCAACTGCTCGGGCTTCCCGACGGCATCTTGCTCGTGACCGGCCCAACCGGATCGGGAAAAACAACCACGCTTTACGCCTGCCTCAATGTCATCAACCGCCCCGATAAAAAAATCATCACTGTCGAGGATCCGGTCGAGTACGAGCTTCCTGGCATCAACCAAGTGATGGTCAAATCCGACATCGGAATGACCTTTGCCGCGGCCCTGCGTGCGATGCTGCGGCAAGCGCCCAACATCATCATGATCGGGGAAATTCGCGATGCCGAGACCGCCAACATCGCGATCAATGCCTCGCTCACCGGTCACTTGGTATTCTCCACACTTCACACCAACGACGCACCCTCCGCCGTCGCGCGTCTCGCCGACATCGGCGTCAAGCCCTTCCTCATCGCTTCGGCGGTGCGCGGCGTGCTCGCCCAGCGCCTCGTGCGCAAGCTTTGCCCGATCTGCAAGACGCCGTCGGAACTCACCGAAAAGGAAATGCGCGCGCTCTCACTCGATGCTTCACGCATGAGCGAGGCCACGATCTTCGGTCCCATCGGCTGCGACAAATGCCGCGGCGGCGGCTACAAGGGCCGCATGGGAATTTTCGAATTGTTTCTCGTCGATGATGAGGTTCGCCAGATGATCAACACCGGTCTCACCACCACTCAATTACGACGCCGTGCGCGCGAACTCG
>CAIVXP010000268.1 GCA_903909905.1 Akkermansiaceae bacterium | reverse complement strand
TTCGGGCAAATGAAACGAGGTGTGCACCGAGGCCACGCAGTAATCGAGCGATGCCAGCACATCATCATCAAAATCCAGCGTGCCATCCTTGAGGATATCGACCTCGGTTCCGGCAAAGAACCGGAAATGGGTGAATTCTCGGTTGAGCTTCCGGATCTGCGCCACCTGCGCCGCAAGCCGTTCTTCATCGAGACCATTGGCCACAGCCATCGACTTCGAGTGATCCGCGATACCCAGGTATTCGAGGCCCAACTCCATCGCTTCCTCGGCCATTTCCTCCAGCGTCTGGTGACCATCCGACGCGGTGGTATGATTATGAAATGTCCCGCGAAGATTTGCTAATTCGATCAAGCGCGGCAGTTCGTGCTCTGCTGCTGCTTCAATTTCACCGCGGTTTTCCCGCAATTCGGGCTCGATGAATGACAGGCCCAGCACCTTGTAAATCTCGCGCTCGTCATGAATGTCATCCGGCACCTCCGTCTTGCGCGCCGATCCTTCAACCGCGGTGAAACCGTATTCATTGAGAGAAAGACCCTTCTTCAAGGCAATCCCGCGCAACGCGACATTGTGCTCCTTCGATCCGCTGAAGTACTGCAGCGCAAATGGAAACTGCTTGTTCGACACCGCACGCAAATCGCACTGAATGCCATTCTTCAAGCGCACCGATGCCTTGGTCTCGCCACACGCGATCACCGATTCGACCTCAGCCAGCGTGGTGAAATCCTCACACACCAACTTCGGCTCCTTGGTCGCCACCAAAAAATCCAAATCATGCACGACTTCCTTGGCCCGACGGAACGAGCCCGCCACCGCCACCAAGGAAATTTCCGGATGCATCCGCAAGGTATCGAGAATCTCGGAAACCAAAGGCGTGACCGAGCCCAGCAAAAATGAATCGGCAAATTTTTCCTTCAAGGCAATCGCCTCAAGAATCGCCGACTGGGTCTTGGCACCAAAGCCCGGCAAGCCCGCCACCTTTCCCGCCTCACACGCCGCCTTGAGATCAGCCACGCCCCCCACCCCAAGCTCGCGATGCAAGGCCTTGACCTTCTTCGGCCCCAATCCCTGAAGATCAAACAATCCCAGCAATCCCTCGGGAAATTCCGCACGCAGGTTCTGATGAAATTTCAACGCACCCGTCGACGCGAGCTCATGCAACTTGTCGCGCAGTGCCTCGCCAATGCCTTTTATCCCCTCCAATTCGTTGCCCTCGGCGAGCTTCACGATGTCGCCATCGTACGCCATCACGGTCTCCGCGCCATGACGGTAGGCCCGCACCTTGAACGGATTCTCATCCTTGAGCTCGAGGAGAAGCGCGATCTCCTCAAGCACGGCAGCCATTTGCTCACGAGTCATGCCCGCAATCTCGCCGCCATGTGAAATCGGGTCAAGCCCGCCGCCGCATCATGCTTTGCAAACTCACATCCCAGGGATGCCAAGCCCGCCAGTGAGCTTTTTCATCTCTGCCGCAGCCTTCTCTTTGCCGGTGTTCACCGCATCCTGCACGCCCTTGAGTACGAGCTCTTCGAGAAATTCAACATCCGCAGGATCCACCACCGAAGGGTCAATCCGGATCGACAACACATCACCCGCGCAGTTCGCAGTGACCGTCACCTTTCCGCCGCCCACCGATGATTCGACAGTCTGCTGAGAAAGTTCTTCCTGTTTGGCGGCAAGCCCGGCCTGCATCTGCTGGGCCTGCTTCATGAGTTTTGCAATGTTCATAATTAAATAGGTGATGGATGTGGAAAAATTTTCACGTGCCGACAATTTTGCCTTCGAATTTTTTCAAAGCAGCCTGCACCAGCGGATCCTGATAAAACGAATCATCCGCCGCAACCACCTTGGGTACCGGTGCTTCAACAATTTGCGCCTTTGGCTCGGGCTTCGGCGGTTGTGGAGCGACAACCGGCTCGCTCACCTCCGGAGCGGATTCGATCAGGGAACCAAGCGATTCAAAAGCGGATGATTTCGATTTCGCCGCAGGCTTTGCTGGCGCTGCCACCACGGGCTTGACTGCTTCAAGCTTTGGAGCTGGGGCAGAAGCTGGCACTGGTGCTGGGGCCGCTTGCGTGGGAGACACCTCCACTGAAGCGGAAAAATCTTCACCGGTTGCACTGATGCCTTTGTTGAGAACCTTGATGACATCAGTGATGCGGAACTCGCCAAGCGATTGAATCGACTTGATCACACCAAGCTCGAAATGCAGGCGCTTATTGGTCGCCCATTTCATGCGGCTCTCGGTCTCGGCAAAAACATCGATCGCCGCAAGGATGCGATCGGCTTCATAGGTAGAACTCGCCGCCAACAAGGCCTGCCACAACTCCACAGGAATCCCCTCGCCATCGGCCGCAGGATCCAACTTCGCAACGAGCAAGGCACGCAAGCATCCGATCAACTCGCCCAACAATTGCGAAAGATCGCGACCACTCTCGGATTCTTTCTGGATCAACGACAAAGCGGTCGGCGTGTCGCGCGATAACAAGGCAGTCGTCAGATTCGCCACCTTCTCACGCGAAGTGAACCCGAACACATCGAGCACGTTTTCTTCCAAAATCCGGTCGCCGCAGAACGCCACCAGCTGATCCAACATCGACTGCGCATCACGCATGCCGCCATCGGCCCCCTTGGCGATCGCCCACGCGGCCGCCTGATCAAGGTCAATGCCCTCCTTGCCCGCAATGTGCAGCAAATGATCGGCAATCAACTGCGTCGGGATCGGCCGCAAATCGAAACGCTGACACCGCGACAAAATCGTCGGCAAAATTTTGTGCGCTTCGGTCGTCGCAAAAATGAATTTCACATGCGGCGGCGGCTCTTCGAGCGTCTTGAGCAAGGCATTGAACGCCGCATTCGAAAGCATGTGGACCTCGTCGATGTAATAGATTCGAAACTGACCGCTACTCGGCGCAAATTTCACCGAATCCCGCAACTCGCGGACCTGCTCGACGCCATTGTTCGAGGCACCGTCGATCTCCAACACATCCAGCGAACGCCCTTCGGCGATCTCGATGCAGACATCCTCATCAGGATCGAAATCGACCTTCGGACCTGCCGTGCAATTCAAGGCCTTGGCAAAGATCCGCGCGGTCGAGGTCTTGCCCGTACCCCTCGGCCCGACAAACAAATAGGCATGCGCCAAGCGGTTCTGCTGAATCGCATTGCGGAGGGTCACCACCACATGATCCTGACCCAACACATCGTCAAAGGTCCGGGGACGGTATTTTCGGGCAAAAACCTGATAGCTCACGAGCGCCAGTGTAGGCGACGGAGCGGGTTTGTCATGACCGAGTTTCAGCGAAATGCAAAATTCGGCATCACCGTCGGCAAAGGCCGATTTCCCAACTGCCCGGGGTTGAAGTGTCCGCCGAAGCGGCTAAACTGGCCGCAGATGTTCTCCAACAAGGGCAAAAATATCTCCTGGCTCCAAGGTGCGAGCCTCTGCGTCGCCGCCTTCATCGCGGGCGGCCTGATCGCCGCATTCGGACTCAAGTCGCCCGCCAAAAAAGCAAGCACGGCCACGCCCGCCATTCGCGACACTGCCAAGCACTCGGAGCTCGAAACCAAACTGCGAGCCGAGATGGAATCCGAACTGAAAAAACGCAGCGCCGAAATCGAAAGGAAGTCCGCCGAGGAAATTAAAACCATCAAAGCCAAACTGACCCCAAAAACGCCCACCGCCGGCTCCATCGGCGATGTCCGCAAGCTCCGCAATGGCATTCCGTTCAAAACCGAAGTCAAAATCGACCCCGGCACAATTTCTTCATCCGAACGCGAACAGCCGGAAAGCTACTCGGCATTCTACCAGCTCAGCCTCAAACGCCCGAGCCCCGCCATCACGCTGGCCGAACTGGTTCAGACGAGTCCAAACCTCCCGACTCTATTGCCAGGCCTACCCACGCTGCTCGAAAAGGCGGAGGTCTCGCCATGGTTTCACACGCTCTACGACAACAAGGTCACCCGCATCCGTCGCGACGCGACCCTGCTCAACGAAATCCTCAGCAAACACA
>CAIVXP010000267.1 GCA_903909905.1 Akkermansiaceae bacterium | reverse complement strand
CCGGATGCAAGCTCTTCGGTATCGCCGGTGCTGAAGCCGCCCACGCCATGGAAATGCAAGCTGGGGAACAGTAGGTTGCCGATGTTCCAATCGTTGAATTTCTCCCAGTCGTCGGCAGGTGCTGCCTGGGTGATTTGCGAGTTGGCGAGGAGCAGCGCCGAAAGCGCCAGCATTCGTGTTGGTTTGCTTGTCATGATTTCGTTGTTTGGTTGGGTGATCACTGGGCCGCGCGCGAATGTCGTGATTTCGCGATGAGTCCGTATTGCGGGCTGAAGAGAAATGCGGCGAGAAACAAAAGTCCGAGCACCAGCACGATGGCCGGGCCTTGCTCGATGTTGATCCACCAACCGATCAGCACCGCCAGCGCGGATGCGATGCCGCCAAGCACCGCGCCACCCCAGAACAAGGCGTTGGTGGAATCCGTGAGCAAATAAACCGTCGCGGCCGGCGTGACGAGCAAGCCGATCGCCAGCATGCAGCCGACGGCTTGCAGCGAGGAAATCAACACCACGATCAGCACCGCCATCAGCAAGTAATTCAATGCCCGCACCGGCACACCGAGCGTCGCAGCGACCTCGGCGTCAAAGAGCGTCATCAAAAGCGGACGATGCAATGCGGTGAGCGTTCCCAGCGCGGTGATCGAAATCCAAAAGTTCGTCCACAGATCACCATCGCGTAGGCCCATGATGTTGCCAAAGAGCCAGTCCTCCATTTCCTGGGTCACGCCGATCCTGCGCAGCAAGATGATGCCGCCGCTGAAGGCCGCAGTGTAAAGGATCGCGAGCGCGGAGTCTTGATCAAGCCGCGAGCCGCGCGACACGGCAAGCGAACCAAGGCCGATCAACAACGCGGCAAACAAACTGCCGAGAAACGCGCTCCAATCGTGCAAGCCAACGACGGCGATGGCCACCGCGATGCCCGGCAGCAAGGCATGTGAAAGCGAGCCAACCTTGAGCGCCGATTTGCGCAGCACGACAAACGCGCTGGCATAGCCGTTGGTGAAACCAATGAGCAAGGCCGCCAACACCGCGCGTTGATTGAAGGGGTGTTGGAAAGGTTCAAGCAACCAGTCGATCATGCGCGCTCCTTTCCACCGGCAACACCTGCAGCAAAGGTTTTTTCAATTTGCTCGCCCGTGAAAACCTCCGCCACCGGACCGAACGCGAGCGGCTTGCGATTGAGCAAAAGCACTTCGTCATAAATGTCGCGCACGGTGTCGAGATCATGATGCGAGGCAATCACGAGGCGACCTTCTTCGGTGAGTTTGCGCAAGGTCTTGGCCAAGGCGTTTTTCGAAGTGCGATCGAGACCGGTGAAGGGCTCGTCGAGCAAAAGCACATGCGCTTCCTGCGCCAGCGCGCGCGCGAGGAACACGCGTTGCTGCTGACCACCGCTCAAGGCGCTGATCTGACGATCGCCGAGATCAGCGAGATCCATCCACTCGATCGCGCGCTGGATCGCGTTTTCATCATCGACGGAAAACGGACGCCACCAACCGGACTGCGGGTAGCGGCCCATGCGTACCACGCCGCGCACGGTGATCGGGAAATGCCAGTCGACATTTTCGCGCTGCGGAAGATAGGCGATTTCGCGGCTCCACTTCGCGACCTTGGTGCCACGCCACAAGATGCGACCGCCGGAAACTGGAAGCAATCCGGCAATCGCCTTGAGCAAAGTGCTTTTGCCAGCGCCATTCGGGCCGATCAATGCCACACAAGAACCGCAGGAGGCCGACATGTTCACGCCCCGCAAAGCCTCGACCTCGCGGTAACGCACCTGCAGGTCCTCCACCCTCAACTCGTGATGGTGACCGCAATGATCACAGGATTCGTGAGCGGGATGAGTCATCGTTTCATTTCAATGCGCGTGCCATTCGTAGCGCAGGGTTTCCTCTAGCTGACCACTGCCGATCGCATAAGCGGTTTGCTCGTCGTGCGCGTCGGGCATTACGGTGAGAAATGCCGCGCTTTCATTTCCGCCATCGGCAAATTCCACGCGCAGGCCGAGCTCGAGCTCACGGCCGCTCAACTTGATCCCTACATCGCGCTCTGTTTCGCCAGGCACAGCATGGGCGAGATCCCACAGCACCGCGCCACTCGCGTCGCTGACCACCACGCGCTTGGCCGCATCCAACAAACGCAAACGCAAAACTGCAGGCAAAATTTCATCGTCGGTCACCACCGGCGCTTGGGTTGGAGCAGGCGCTTGCGCCTTCGTCGCCGAGGTGAGCCGATGCAAGGGAACCGCGATCACACCGATGCCCACCAACACGAATGCCGTGCCAGCCAGCGGTGTGTGCAACCATCGAAATGCTCCCTTCATCGCGCGACAAGCCCCTCGGTGATGACTCTGACATTGTGTCGGATCATGCCTTCAAAACCCGCATCAGCTCCATGCCCGTTGCCATCGGCGATCAGAGGTTTCGCCACTCGCGTGCCGGTCGCGGTTGCGATGGCATTGAGTGTCTTGCCACTCGCGCAGATCTCGGGAAACACCGCACGAACGCCGGATTTTTTCACTGACTCAATCGTCTGAGCCTGCTGCTTGGGCGTGGTGTTCTGCTCCTTGTTGAGCCCCGCCACCGCGATGACTTCAAAACCAAACTCCTTGGCAAAATATCCGAAGGCATTGTGAGCCGTCACCAACTTGCGCTGATCCTTCGGCACCTTGGCCAACTCCTTGCGCGCCCAGTTTTTCAAATCCTCGAGCTTGCGACCGTAGGCCTGCGCGTTGGCCAGATACTGATCCTTGCCCGCCGGATCTTTCGCCGCAAATTCCTGCGCCACGACCCGCGCCGCACGCCGCATGTGATCCACGCCATGCCACCAATGCGGATCAATCGAACCCGCCGCGTGATTTGGGCAGCAGGTGTAAACCGCGTCCTTGCCCACCGCCAACGACGGGATCGTGCGGCCGACCTCGACGATCGTCACTCCGCCGAGCGCCGATTTCAGCCGATCCAAATAAGACTCCAAATGCTTGCCGCCCGCCAGGACCAGCGCCGATTCGCGCATGGTTTTCAAATCCGCCGGGCGCGGCTCAAAGCGATGCGGATTCCCACCCTCGCCGACGAGATCATACACCTCCACCCGCTCGCCGCCGACCTGACGCGCCAAATCCGCCATCAGCGGATGCAGGGCCGAGACCTTCAAATCAGCCGCCATGCCCGCCGGTGACGCCATCAGCGCCAAGGCCATCCATGCGATCCAATGTTTCATGCGGGAATTTGATGCACCTTTTAGCTTTTTGCAAGCAAATTGCATCTAGCTGGGCCGGAGCGCCCCTAATCCCTCGGGTTTGTCGTCCAAAAAGTACACATCCCGGTTCGG
>CAIVXP010000266.1 GCA_903909905.1 Akkermansiaceae bacterium | reverse complement strand
GGGCTAGGTGGCATCCTTGGCATTTTGGTGCACAAGCATCAGCCTTCAGGGTACAGGACCTTGCGGAGTTTGCTCAGCAGAAAAAAGGTCGAGGTATCTGAAGAACCTGAGAGAGAGTGGGCGATCGGTATTTATGAAGGATCGAGCCCTTGGGAATTGGTCGAGAGCAAGCGGGTGGAGAATCCGGTGCTCACTCGTGATGATGTAACTGATGTGGATGCCGAGTTACTGGCGGATCCTTTCATGATCGTGAGGGAGGGAGTGTTTTACCTATTCTTTGAAATTCTATTGCAGGGCGAGGACAAAGGCGTGATCGGGCATGCGGTGAGTGCCGATGGCTTGGAGTGGCAGTATCGCGGGGTGGTTTTGGAAGAGGACTTCCATCTGGCATATCCGCATGTGTTTGAGTGGAACGGGCAGGTTTACATGTTGCCTGAGTCGCACAATGATTTTTCCGTGAGATTGTACCGGGCGGTGGAATTTCCGAAGCGCTGGGAATTCGTCAACAAGCTGCTGACCGGTCATGATTATGTCGATGCGACGCTGTTCCGCCATGGGGACATGTGGTGGATGTTTGCGAGCACGACGCGCAACGATGTTTTGAATTTGTATTACTCGAAAAACCTGAAGGACGGATGGTCGGCGCATCCGATGAACCCGGTGGTGAAGCTAGACAAGCACATCGCAAGGCCGGGTGGCAGTGTGATCGAACATGAGGGCAGGTTGTACCGATTCGCCCAGGACGATGATCCGGATTATGGCATTCAGGTGTTTGCCTTTGAGATCGTCGAGCTCGATACTGAGGTCTACAGCGAGCGAATGATGCTTGAAAAACCGGTCGTCACCGCGAGTGGTCATGGGTGGAATGCGGCTGGCATGCACCATGTCGATTTGCACCGGCGGGACGGCGGGTGGATGGCGGTGGTGGATGGCCGTTCCGCGTGAACTATGTGCCGGATCAGTGTTTTGCAGCGTCCCGATGTTCGGCAATGAGTCGGTGGTAGAGGTCGATGGTACGACTGGTCTGGAGTTCGATCGGATATTCCTTGAGGACGATGCTGCGGCAATTTTGCGCCATGGTGTTGAGGGCATCCGAGTTGGAAATCATTTCTTCGATCACGCGGGTGAGGTCGCCGGCGTGTTCGGGTTTAGCAAGCTTGCCGGTGATGCCATCGCGCACCAACTCCGGCACGCCACCGACTGCGAATGATGCGACCGGTGTGCCACAGGCCATGCTTTCGAGGATGACCAGCGGTGAGTTTTCCGCGCGGCTTGGATGGATGAAAAGATCGGCGGAGGAAAATGCGAGCACCTTCATGCGGTCGTTGCGCAGGTAGCCGAGTTGGATCGATGGGATGCCTGTTTCATTGATGATGCCATCGGTCGCATTGCCGAAGACGAGGAGAACGAGTTCCTGTTTCAGTGCATCGGGCAATCTTTGCAGCGCCATGACCAGCAGGTCTGCGCCTTTGAGTGGGCGCTTCATGGTCTCGGCGCCGAAAATCAGGATTTTTTTGTCCCGTGGTATTCCAAGGATCGAGCGGGCGAGGTCCTTATCGATCGGTTGGTAAACTTCCGTGTCGATACCGTGTGGGATGTGGCGGACATCGAAGGTGGCCAGCATGCTTTGTCGCACCAGATTGCGCAGCCATTTGCTGGGGGTGACGATGGTGAACTTCGAGCGTTGATAGGCATAGTTTTTAAGTTGCCATTCGATGGCGGTCGCGTCGCGGCGGATGGCGGGTTCGGTGAGCGGGTAGGGACACTTGCCGCAGCCGGTTTTCCATCGTTCGCAGTCGAGGCTTGCATGGCAGTGCCCGGTGATCGGCCACATGTCGTGGAAGGTGAAGACGGCAGGTTTGTCGGCTGTGATGCGCGGCAGGGCTAGGTAGCTCAGTGTGGCGCAGTGAGTGCAGTGGATGTCGATAAGGTCGGCGGCTGCGAATTCCGGCATGCGCGGGACATCAAAGGAACTGAGAAGGTGGATGTCGTGGAGTCCGATCGGTCTTGTGATGCGGCGCAGAAATTTTTCTACATGAGGTAGGCTCGGCATCACGACCGAGTTTTTTTGCGAAGCGTCTCTGCAGAGGATGCGGGCGTCGATGCCGCGCGTATTGAGGCCATGGCGCAGGCGGTTCATCTGGATCTGACCGCCGCCGGCATGGCCATCGCCATGATGCATGAGAAGAATATTCATGATGCGAATGCCCGCGGATCGGGTCTCCGCAAGTGGCATATCTTACGCAGGCTTGTTATACGCCCCCATGACGCAATGGCGTGTCGCAGGGTGCGGTTGGAGCACTCTTAATCGTTACCAAGCATGTTCTTCAGGTTGCTGAAGAAATTGCTGAGTTCATCGCTATCCGGCTCGCAGGCGAGGATTTCCTCGTAGGTCGTGTGCTCGAGGTGGGTGTCGTCGAGTTCGCTGATGAATGAGCTGGCCTGGCAGGCGGTATCTTGGCCCCATTTCACGCGCTTCGAGCAATAGGTCATCGTGAGTTGGTCCTGCGCGCGTGTGATGCCGACATAGAGCAGGCGGCGTTCCTCGTCCTTGGTGCCTTCGGTGATGCTGCGTGAGTGCGGGAGAAATCCTTCCTCAAGACCGACGAGAAAAACGACGGGAAACTCGAGGCCTTTTGAGGCATGGAGCGTGATGAGTGTGGCGCCTTGTTTCTTTTCGATATCGTCATCTTCGCGATCTGACGCGAGCGCGCTGTCGTCGAGGAAGGCCTGGAGCTTTTTCCCCTTCAGCGCGTGATCGCGGAGGCTGTCGAGAATGCTTTGCACGCCTTCGCCGCGTTGTTGGCGTTCTTGGTCGGTTTTGCATCCGCGTCCGATCCATGGCAGGTAATCGATCTCCTTGAGTAGATCGCCGAGCACATTGCCCGGGTTTTCATTTTTCAGATCGATGCGGTTTTTCGCGCCGGAGATCAGCGCGACGAAATCCTCGATCGCGCTGCGTGTTTTGGCGCCGATTGATTGGGTGAATTCCGGGTCGCAGAGGGCTTCCCATACCGACTTGTTGTGTTCGCGGCTCCAATCGGTTGCGAGCACGGCGGTCGATTGGCCTATACCGCGGTTGGGTGCGTTGAGGATGCGGAGCAGGGGCACATCCGCTTCGGGCGAGACCATCAGTTGGGTGTAGGCGAGCACATCGCGGACCTCGCGGCGGTCGTAGAAACTTTGCGCGCCGATCATGCGGTAGGGAATTTTGCGTTCGCGCAGCGCGAGCTCGAGTTTGCGGCTCTGGCCGTTGGTGCGGAAGAGCACGGCGAAGTCCTCCCATTTGCGGGAGTTGCCTTTTCCGGCGAGGATTTCTTCCGCGACAAACTCCGCTTCTTCATCATCTCCCGGCATGGCAACGATGCGCACTGGTCCGCCATCGGGGCGGGTGGTGCGTAGGGATTTTTCGCGACGACCGCGGTTGTGGCGGATGAGGCTGTTGGCGGTGTGCAGGACCGCGTGGGTCGAGCGGTAGTTGTCCTCGAGGCGGATGATTTTCGGGTTCGGGAAGAAACGCTCAAACTCAAGGATGTTGGCCGTTTCCGCTCCGCGCCAACCATAGATCGATTGGTCGTCATCGCCGACCACGCAGACATGAAAAGGCGCGCCCACGAGTTGCTGCAAAAGGCGCATTTGCAGCGAGTTGGTATCTTGGAACTCGTCGACCGTCACGCGTGTGAAGCGTTGGCGAAAGTGCTCGCGAACCTCATCGTGCTCGCGTAGAACTTTCTCGGCGAGCAGGAGCAGATCGTCGAAATCGACCGCATTCTGCGCGCGGAGTTCGTTCTGATAGGCGACTGCCAGCGTGGCGAAAAAGTCATCATCGAGATCGGCGGGATCGAGCCCCTTGTTTTTTGCGCCGGAGATCGCGCTGAGCACCGTCTCGGGCTTGATTTTTTCATCGCTGCCGCCTTTGCGCACGAGCAGTTGTTTCATTAGGCCGACCTGATCCGAGTACGAGCAGATTGAGAAATTCTTTTTGTAGCCGAGCTTGTCGATGCCGCCGCGCAGGATCCGAACGCAGAGCGAGTGGAAGGTGCAGACGGTCATTTCCGACGCTGCTTTTTTGGAAACCATGCCGGTGATGCGCTCGCGCATTTCGCTGGCGGCCTTGTTGGTGAAGGTGACAGCAAGGATCTCCGAGGCGGGGATTTTTCGCTCGAGCATGTGGACGATGCGGCAGGTGACGGTGCGGGTTTTGCCGGTTCCCGCACCAGCGAGGATGAGCACGGGTCCGTCCAGTGCGCCGACCGCCTGGCGTTGGGCTTGATTGAGGGATTCGAAGGAAAACGAGGACGCCATGGGCGATGGGCATCCAAATCCGGCGGGCGAAACTTGCAAGCGTTCAGTTGCCCCAGGGTTAAGAAGTCGGGGCTTCTCCGATTTCTGGGAAAAAGATGCCGTTTTTGCTTGCCAAGGGTGGGTGGGTGGTTAGCTTTCGCGCCCCATGCCAAGAGTCTCTGGAAAAGCAAAGACACGGAAAGCCGTTGCCAAACGCTTCAAGGTGACAGGTACGGGGAAGATCCTTCGTCGCAAACAAGGAGCACGCCACTTGCTGCAAGGCAAGAACAGCAAGCGCAAGCGCAGGCTGGGTCAAGCATGCCTTGTTTCCGATGCTGACATTAGAAACGTCAAAGAGAATCTTCCCTTCCACTGAAACTGAAGCCGGCAACGGAAAGCGCCCCCGTCCGCGAATCGGACGGCCTCTACACAGCCTGATCCCGCAAGGGAAGCACGACAGGTGAGACTGTGGGAGGTAAGTAAACAACGACCTGTCAGAACAGAAACAACCACATGCCAAGAGCAACCAACTCACCGGCCAGCCGCAAGCGTCGCAAGCGCGTGTTGCTGCGTGCCAAGGGTTTCCGCGGATTCCGCTCGAAACTCTTCCGTTACGCCAAGGACGCCGTCCGCAAGGCGATGACCTATGAATACCGCGACCGCAAGCGCCGCAAAGGCCAGTTCCGCAGGTTGTGGACGCAGCGTATCAATGCTGCCGTTCGCGCCGAGGGATTGACCTATTCGCGCTTCATCGAGGGTCTCAAAGCCGCTGGCATTGAGGCCGACCGCAAGATCCTTTCGGACCTTGCGATCACCGATGCCGCCGCATTCTCGGCCATCGTCGCCCAGGCAAAGAATGCACTCGAGGCGAAAGCTTCGGCGGTCAGCGCCTGATGCGGAGATAGAAATCATCAAACCGCCGTTCGGTCATTCCGGACGGCGGTTTTTTTGTTTGGATAAAATGAGTCGAACACAATGGGGGGTTGCCAGCCTTGGCATGAGGTCCCAGATTTCGCCGCAGTCATGCCGATATTCGATGCGTTTCAAATGCTGGGTTTGGATCAACGCCTTGGGATCAGCACTGAGGTGCTGCGTGAAGCATTTCGTGAGGCTGGAAAGCGAATTCATCCGGATGCCGGCGGTGGTGAGGGGGATTTTGCCAACTTGCAGCGTGCCCATGACATCCTTGCGAGCCCGTCGCGGCGCCTGTCGCATTGGTTCGAGCTGCGAGGGATAAAGATTGATCCGCGCGGCGCGGTGGATGATTCACTGATGGATCTTTTCGCCGAAGTGGGATCGACGATGCAGAAATGTGAGGCGCTCATTCGCAAGCGCGATGAGGCGAAGTCTGCTCTTGGTCGCGCGTTGTTGGAGGATGAAACGCAGCGTTGCCGCGAGGAGCTTGAGGGCATGATTGCGCGCGTGAATGATCGGATCGAATGCGAATGCGCGGCATTCTCACGCTACGATGATGCGGCTCCCTCGGATGCTACGAATGCTGCGCGGAGTGTGCGCAATTTGGCCTTTCTGGAAAAGTGGCAGGCATCGTTGCGGGCGATGTTTGCGCGGATGTTGTGACCTTAGGGCCCTACCTTTTTCTCAAACAGGCGGCGAATGCGCCGTCGCTTTGGTCGCGGAAGGGGACGGCTGCGACATGAGCGGTCATTTCAAACTCGGGATGATCTCTTAGAAACGCCTCAATTTGTTGCATGTTTTCCTCGGCCTCAATCGAGCAGGTCGAATAAACGATGCGGCCGCCGGGCTTGAGGCAGGGAATGGCGTTTTCGAGGATTTTTCGTTGGGTGAGAACGATCTTGTTGATGTCATTGGGTTGCAGGCGCCAGCGGACATCAACGCGACGGCGGATGACGCCGGTGTTGGAGCAGGGGACATCGAGCAGGATGGCATCGAATGCGCCATGCCATGCGGCGGGAGCGGGCTGGGTCCAATCGTGAACGCTGACCTTTGCCTTGCCGGCGTGGAGTCGCTCGAGGTTTTGCTCGAGTCGTGGCAGGCGTTTTTCGTTGGAGTCCGTGCACACGAGATTTTCGGCGGAGCCCATCGCGGCGGCGATGAGAAATGCTTTTCCACCGGGCGCTGCGCAGGCATCGAGGATGTGTTCGCCTGGTTGTGGTGCGAGCAACTCGACCGAATGACGCGTGGCCGGATCCTGAATGTAGATCGCTCCGCTTTGAATGAGATCGTTTGGAAGCGAACCCTCGATGCGATAAAATCCCGGAGCGTTTTTAACGGGTTCGCTAGGGATTGCGGCGGGCGGTGCGAGGGGGTTGATGCGGTAAAATGTTTCTGCCGGTAAATTGTCCCACTCCATGAGTGCCAGAGCATTGGATTTGCCGAAGGCGGATCGCCAGCGATTGTAAAGCCAGTCGGGATGGGAATGCGCGACAGGCGGTGGGAGGTCGGGCACTTGATCGAGCAGACGCTTGCGCGATGCGATAGCACGGCGCAGCACGGCATTGATGAGCCCTCGCACGCTGGCTTTTCCTGACTCCACGGTTTCATTGACTGCCGCATGGTCGGGAATGCCGAGAATCAGGATTTGGCACAGCCCAACGCGTAGGACATCGCGAGTCTCGGGGTCGGTCTTGCCATCGCGGAGTTCGCCGATCCAGTGGTCGAGCAAGCGGCGGTGGCGCAGCACGCCGAAGAGGATCGCTTGCAGTAGCCCGCGGTCGGCAGGACTTAACTTGCGACGCTGCGCATGGCGCTCGACGAGGGTCTCGGCGTAATCATGCCCCTTCGCCCAAGCACGCAATGCGGAGACAGCGGCTTGGCGGACATGAAAGTTGCGTGCGGGCATGTCGCGAGGCTCGGATTTTTGCCGCCAAGTTGCAAGGGGAGAGAAGAGTTGCCCCGCCAGCGAGAAAAGCCCTCCCCGGAATCCGGAGAGGGCTTTGTGAACTCAGCCGATGCAAGAGACATGAGTCGGATCAACGCGCGCCTTGGCCAGCGAGATTGATGATGAAGGGGTTTTCATCACGGTCGTTGCTGGCGATGCGGATGGAAGCGGTGCGGGTGCCCACAGCGGCGGGCTTGAAGGTGACCGTAAAGGTGGCAGATGAGCCAGGTGCCACTTCGCGAAGATTGGATTGAGTGACCGTGAATTCGCCACGATGACTTCCTTGTTTGCTGAAGGAAATGCCGGTGAGCTTGGTTGTGCCGGTGTTTCGGATGGTGAATGTCCTGCGGATCCCTGCGCTGGTTCTTTTTGTGGTACCGAAGCTGATTTTCGATGTGCCGGAAACCAAGCTGCTGCCGGCGGGTTGTTGAACGTCAATCTCCGGCGCCGAGATGGCAATGCGGGCGATATTGCTGGTCACCGTTCCCAATGAGTTATAAACAATCACCGCATAATCACCGGAAGCGGTAGCCGAGGCGGATGGTATGGTGTAGGACGATTGGTTTGCCCCCGTGATGTTCTTACGATTCTTCGTCCACTGGTAAAGGAGGCCGCCACCGCTTGCTCTCACGCTCAGAGAAAGCCTAACGCCATCCACCACGGTTTGTGATATCGGGTGGGAGGTGATGGTGGGACGAGCTGTGGCGCCGCTAGGATTGCTGTTGGAGGTGAGGATACGAAGCCTTGCCGCACGGCTGGTCACTGTGCCCACCGAGTTGGTGATGGAAACCGTGTATTCTCCTGCGTCAGAAAGAATAGCGTCGTTCAACAGAAGCGTATTTTTGGTCTCACCTGGAATGTTCACGCCGTTCTTTTTCCATTGATAGCGATGGCCAGATCCCTTGACGGTGACCCGCATGGTAGCTTTACCTGTTTCGTAAATGCTCACATTGCCAGGTTGGCTGACGATTTCCGGCAAGACTGCCTTGACGGTGACCTTTGATGTTTGGCTTGTGAACTTGTTGCCGTCGGCATCGGTCACCTCGACGCTGTAATTTCCTGCTTGGTCGACTGTGATGTCTTTGAGTGTCAGTGTCGAATTGGTTTGTCCACGAAGCGGCATGCCGTCTTTGAACCACTGGTATTTCACGCCTGTGCCAGTAACGGAAACGCTCAAAACCGGACTGCTGTTCTCATTGATGGTGAGATCGGCAAGTGGGAATGTGACGATTAGTTTGGCTACACGGCTGGTGATGGGTTGACTGCCATTGTCACTGGATACCACGACTGTGTATTCTCCTGCTGTGGCGATCGAAGCACTGTTGACGGTGTATGAATTGCTTTTCGCGTTACTGATATCAACGCCATTTCGCTTCCATTGGTAGCTTAGGTTTTGACCGGTGGCCTGAACGGAAAAGGTCGCGCTGCCACCTTGCGATACAGTGAGGTCGATCGGTTGGTTTGTGATGAAAGAACTTGATCCTGCCTGTGTGACGACTTCGACCGAAGTCGTGGTTATGAGGTAGTTGTTGGTGTCGGCAGGGGTAAATGTGACGCTTTGGCTGCTCGTGCCAAGGGTGCTTGGCTGGGTGTTTCGATTGGTAAATGCAAAGGTACCATTCACTGTGGCAATGCCGCCGCTGAGCGTAGAGTCAGAGAGTTTTTGGCCGAGTGTGATGCTGGAAGCGCTTGGTGGAGTGGTAATGCTGGGTGTTGCTTTGGCGATTATCAAAGCGCCCGTCGCGTTGCCGCTGTAATTGGCATCGTTGATGGTTCCTACCACGGTGTAGCTTCCTGCTTGAGTTGGTGGGGTGGAGGACAGTGCATAACTAGTGGGGCTGATCCCCGTGTAGGTGTAGGTCACATTGCCAGTGATGGGCGGGCTTGTCGTTGATGTCACAGACTTGGCTGTGCCATCGTAGGTGGGTGTAAGGCTGCCGAGTGTGACGGTGGAGGCGGCTTTTGAAACAGAGAAGCTCGTCGTCACTTCTGTGGCGGCGTTGTAATTCGTGTTACCCGCTTGATTGGCAGCAAGGACCACGGTGCCAGTGCCGATAAGGGTCACGGTGTTGCCAGAAATCGTCGCTGGGCCTGATTTGACGCTTAAGATCACTGCCAAACCACTGCTGGTTGATGGCGAGGTAACAGTAAATGGCGCGTTGCCAAAGGTCTTGTTGCCAATATTCGTAAAGGTCCCAATCGTCTGCGTGGCCATGGTAACCGAGAAGCTCGTCGTCACTTCTGTGGCGGCGTTGTAATTCGTGTTACCCGCTTGATTGGCAGCAAGGACCACGGTGCCAG
>CAIVXP010000265.1 GCA_903909905.1 Akkermansiaceae bacterium | reverse complement strand
TGAGGAAATGCACAGCAAGCGCGGGCTTTCCGCCAAGCCGGCCCTACTGGGCATCTCCCGTGGCGGGCTTTATGTGACGGCGTGGACGCGCCTCCACCCCGACCGCGTGAGTGTGCTCTATCTGGACAACGGCGTGTGCGATATCCGTTCCTGGCCGGCGGGATTTCCGCTCACCAAGCAGGGGAAGGGCAGTCCGAAGGATTGGAAATTGTGCAAAGCGGAGTTTGCTTACACGAGCGATGCCGAGGCCGGGGAAAAGGCCGCCAAACCCTGCGATGGAATGTTGCCCGCTATCCAGGCCGGTGTGCTTCTGATTTCATGCCACGGCACGGCCGACACGGTCGTTCCCTATGAGGACAACGCCGCGCCCCTTGTGAAAATGTGGCAAGACAATGGGGGGTCTCTGAAGCTCTTTCCAAAGGAGGGAGCCGACCACCACCCCCACGGGCTGCGAGATCCCAGGCCGCTCATCGCGGCTATTCACGAAGAAGGTGCCCTCGATTAAGCCCCTGCGGCACAATGAATCGCAAAACCAAACCGCTGTTCATCGCCGCCAGTCTGTTGACTGTCGTGTGTGCCGAGTCATTCCTCCTTGCTGGGGTTGCGTAGGAGTTAAAAAATAATAAAAGACACAAAAAAGCAGTGTTCGGATATGGACGATTCAGGAAATCAGGCTTTAAATTTTAACGTATGACCCTACTCCCACCCTGTTCCAGACACAAATCCGGCATGTATCACAAACCGACTGATGCGCCTCCAACTTGCATCTTGAGGAACCTCTTCCCCACTTCGGGACTATGATCCTTTTAGGAATAGGATTGCATGCACTGGGCGGGATCGCGGCAGCCACCTGCTTTATCTCGCAAAAAGGAACTCCGAAATGGTCCTGGCAGACCTATTGGATTGTTTTTTGCGTGATGGCTTGGTTCATCATGCCGCTGGCTATTTCCATGCTCACAGTCCCGGATCTCGGCGCGGTCCTTCGCGAGGCACCGCAGCCTATCGTTCTGAAGGTGCTTTTGTATGGCGCGCTGTATGGGTTTGGCGGCATGGCTTTCGCCTTGGCGATCCAATGCATCGGGTTTTCGATGACCTACGGGATGGCGATCGGGATTTCAGCCGTGTTCGGCACGGTGGTGCCGCAGGTGTTGGATGGCACTCTGATCAGCAACTTCCAAAAACCTGGCGGGCTCATCGTGCTTGTGGCATTCATTCTCTCCATGGTTGGTGTGGCTGTATGCGGTCGCGCGGGTTTCCTCAAGGAGCGAGAAATCGCCCAGCAAGGCGAGGGCAAAAGGGGCTTCGACATGCGCAAAGGCATCTGGCTGGTGCTGCTGGCCGGTGTGCTTTCGGGAATCTTCGGCGTGGGCGCGGCGGCAGGTAAACCGATCGATGACATTGCCAGCCAACACGGGGCAATGGCTGGCTTCAACGGCTATCCAAAGTATATCTTCCTCACCGGCGGAACACTTCTGACGAACCTCGTCTGGTGGCTTACTATCTGCGTCCGGCGCGGAACCTTGCGGGAGTTTGTCTCGACCCACGATGGCCTCGGCCGCCTCTTATTCTATTACCTCATGGCTCTAATCGGCGGCATGCTCTGGTTTATCCAGTTCATCTTTTATGAATTGGGGCACGCCGACATGGGAAATTTTCAATTCATCAGCTGGGGGATTCACATGGCGATGCTCGTATTTTTCAGCTTCGCTGTTGGCCTCGCTTTCCGCGAGTGGCATGGCTGCTCGCGCAAGACGATCAGAGTCCTGCTGGCGGGGCTTTTTATCCTCGTGGGTTCCTTCGGCCTCATTACCTACGGCTCGCTGGTCGGTGAAATGGAAGCGGCGAAAAACGGAGTGCCTACGGACTCCTCCAAGAGCCATTGAAATCGATCACTGCAAAGTGATTTAACCAGACCCCAATAAACCATGAACGACAATCACGCCACAGCCACGCTCGCGCGCCCGCCCAAGCACCTCGATTACAGCCTCACTGGTGAAAATTCCACAAGGGCGATTGAACGGGGGCTTGCCGAGGCGGATTGGTATCAAAGCCCCGTGCCGCGCGCCGAGATGCGCAAGCTCCTCGAGCGTCGCGACGGTCCACCGATCCGCGACACGATTTTGTGGTTCGCTCTGCTGGGGCTCACGGGGTGGGGAACCTTCGCGTTTTGGGGAACATGGTGGGTGGTGCTCCCTTACATGGCCTATGCCGTCCTTTATGCCACGGCTTCCGACTCGCGCTGGCACGAGGCCGGCCACGGCACCGCCTTTCGCACGGATTGGTTGAACAATTTCCTCTATGAGGTCGCCTCGTTCATGGTCATGCGCGAATCGGTGGTCTGGCGCTGGAGCCATACCCGCCACCACAGCGACACGATCATTGTCGGTCGGGATCCCGAGATCCAAATTCCTCGTCCACCGAAACTCAGGGAGTTATTCTTCGGGCTGTTTGCCATCGGGGTTTACCGCAGTTATTTCCCGAGCGTCTTTCTCCACTCTGCAGGCATAATCTCGGCCGATGAGCGCACATTCATTCCGGAGACGGAGTTTTCAAAAATTGCCCGCAACGCCCGGATCATCCTCGCCCTCTATGCAGGCACCATCGCGTTGTCGGTCGCCCTGCAAACATGGGTGCCGATTTTTCTCATCATCCTTCCTCACTTCTTCGGCACTTGGCTCATGATCGTTCACAACACCTGTCAGCATGCTGGCTTGGCCGAGAATGTCCTTGATCACCGTCTCAACTGCCGGACCGTTTACATGAACCCGATAAGCCGGTTCATTTACTGGAACATGAACTACCATGTGGAGCATCATATGTTCCCGCTGGTGCCGTTCCATTCGCTCTACAAGCTCCACGCACTCATCAAGGACGACTGCCCGCCTCCGTATCCGAATATCCTCTCGGCCTGGCGCGAGATTTTGCCGACGATCATCCGGCAGAAAACAGACCCGACCTTTCATGTGAAGCGTGTCCTGCCGGCTCCGAAAGAGCGTGCGCTCGAGGCACTCGTTTCGGGCGACGCGAAGCCGGATGCTGAAGGCTGGGTGGAGGTTTGTGCCCAGGCCGATCTCGGCAAAGAGGATGTCCTCCGCTTTGACCATGGCCGAAAAACCTTCGCCCTCATCCGCGATGCCGAAGACCAGCTCTACGCCACCGACGGCATTTGCACACACGGCAACAACCACCTCGCCGAAGGCCTCGTGAAAGGCGGCATCATCGAATGTCCAAAGCACAACGGTCGCTTCAACCTTACCGACGGCTCGCCCGCACGCGCGCCGATCTGCCGTGCTCTCGCGACCTACCCGATCGAGGTCCGCAACGGTCGAATTTATCTGAATGTTAACAAGCCCGGAGGCGCCGGAGCCCGGCAACAAAAGAGCCGCACCCTCCGAGTCGTCAGCAGCGCCAATGTCTCGACCTTCATCCGCGAGATCGTGCTGGAGCCGGTGGACGGGGCGCTGGGCTTCGAGCCTGGTGATTACCTGCAATTCGCCATTCCAGCCTACGGCGAAATCGCCTACAGCAACTTGGATGTTCCGGAGCCATACGCCGAAGTCTGGCGCAGGCATGGTATTTTCGACCTTGTTGCCAAAAATCCCGAGGGCGGGAAGCGGAACAACTACTCGATCGCCAGCCACTCCGGCGAAGGCACAATCCGGCTCAATGTGCGCCTCGCCACTCCGCCTCCCGGGCAGGAATGCCCGACCGGTACCGGCTCAAGCCACATGTGGGCCCTCAAGCCCGGCGACACGGTCGATGCCATCGGACCGTTCGGCGATTTTCACATCAAGCCGACGCGCAAGGAAATGGTTTACATCGGTGGCGGCGCTGGCATGGCCCCGTTGCGCGCCCACCTCACGCATCTCCTCGAGGTCGAGAAATCCGCGCGCCGGATTTCCTTCTGGTATGGCGCGCGTTCGCGACAGGAGTTGTTCTACACCGACCTCTTCGAACAACTCGCCGCCAAGCACCAAAACTTCGCTTTCCACACCGCCCTCTCAGCTCCGCTTGACGAGGATAAGTGGACTGGCGACACCGGATTCATTCATGAAGTCGTCCTCTCCAAAGCCCTCGAAAACCACGAAAACATTGCAGGCGTCGAGTTCTACCTGTGCGGACCGCCGATGATGATCAAGGCCTGCACGAAAATGCTCGCCGACTTGGGTGTGCCAGCCGCACACATCGCCTACGACGAGTTCTGACACCGTGAAACACTATTTCAACGACGGTTCGGGTGATGCCCCGAAACTCCAAGTCTTTCTCAACCTCGACACACACCGTTAATGTCCTTTTCGAGGGCCAGCGGGGTCAGTCCCACATGTTAACATATTTTTCAGTTCTGAGAGGATTTTTGCGATAGAGACGCAACTGAGGTTGGAATACGCGGGGGCGATTTATCATGTGATGAGCCAAGGGGATGGCGCGCCGAATAGTGTTTGGAACGCGATGCGGATGTTGCAGCAGAAGGGTGAAGTTGGAAAAAGAGAATATGTGAATATGTGGGACTGACCCCCAGCTGACCCCCAGCTCGCTATCGTCGCGCCGGAGTCCCTCGGCTCAAATGTTGGGCAGGGCGAGCCAAGATATCGCACATATGTGCGATAGACGGGGGAGGGAAAAGAAAAGACTATCCAATTCGAGAGTTGGCGGGTAATGACCGTTTTGTGACCTGCTCCTCCCAGTTCTCTGAGCACTTCGCACCCTGAAACCTCAACCCATCCCCAATGAATATCTCCACTCTCGACCTCATCATCATCGCCGTCTACCTGGTCGGTATCACCGCCATCGGCATCTTCACTGGATACAAGAAAAAAACCACCAG
>CAIVXP010000264.1 GCA_903909905.1 Akkermansiaceae bacterium | reverse complement strand
TGACGGATGACCATCGGAGCGGTGAGACCGGCCAGAGCGGCGATGATGACGATGACGACGAGAAGCTCCACCAGCGTGAAGCCCCGTCCGATTTTTAATTTCTGTTTCATAGGTTTATCTTATGTATGTTGTGTTTGTGGTGGGGAATGGCTTCCCCGGGATGGATATAATGGCATCAGTGAAATCACCGCTACCACCTACAAATTTAGCTTTATCCTCTACCGCTGCAAGCAGGAAATCGGCCCGCTACGCGTTTTGTCACTCTGAGGCTTGGGCCCGAAAATCCTCCAAAGTTTGCTGCTCCCCCTCGGTGATCGGATACGGCCCCGAGGCCTCCAGCGAGGATTTGTCCTCGGGCTCGGTCCGGAAGGCGAAAGCCTCTTTTTTCTGGAGAAAATACAGGATGAAGTAGGTCCGCGACTCGTCCGAGGTCTCCGCCAAAAAATCCGGCAACGCCCGCGCCCTCAAAAAGCTCTCCAGCTCGGGGTGCGACCGAACATGGGCCTGCAGCCGAGAAAATCCAAACGACGGCGGCGACTTGCGCACCAGCATGATCTGGTTGCGCGCCATCGAGGCGGCGCTTCCCGGTAGGCCCGATTCCTCGAAGCTCGCGCAGCCGCCCAGCATCAACACCCCGCAGAACAACAAGCATCGGGCACCCAAAAGACCGCTCATTTTCATTCCATCAAAAATTGATTCACTCATTGCCTGCCAAAGAGGCGGATACCTTCCGCAAACGATCGATACGCATCAAGTCCTCGATGCGCCGGATGCTTGGGCGGCTTGCCTCCGAATCGATGAAAAACGCCGTCTCCATCGGCACCAGAAATTCCACCGCGGAATTGATCCCCACCAAGTCGCCTGCCGCGTCGACCACCGGTCCGCCGCTGTCACCGGGTTGCAGCGCAATGTCGATTTTGAACTTCCGCGTGCCGGTAAAAATCCACTCGGGCGACAGCGAAGTCACCAACCTGCCAGGCCTCGACTTCAGCCCGGTCGCGATGCCACCATGCACGACCATGTTTCCGGCCGGCAGCCACGCATTCGGCTGCGTCCATCGATAAAAATTCGGCGTCGCCGCCGGCACATGCAACAAGGCAAGATCCGCATCGGCCGAGCGCCAGACAACCCTCGCTCGATACGAGAGCAACTCACCTTTGCTTCCGTAAAGCACATACACATTGCGGCCATTCGATTCAGCCAAAACATGGTCGGCTGTGAGAAAATATCCATCCGCCGAAATCGGCGTCGCTGACCCACCATCCGCATCATCCGGTGCCCGTGAAATGGTGAAACCCGTGCGCGCCCAGTGCTCCAAATCATTTCGATCAGTCACCACCACAGCGCCCACCCGCTGGATCAACAAGCGCCTCACCTTCATGTCAGGCACCAGCGGATTTGGCTCAGGCTGAACAGCACAAGACTGCAACAAGCCGCACAAAACGAACCCCACAAAACAACGCCAAAAACCATCCATCGGGCACCAAGAAAGCACACGATCCAACGTCAGTCACATGCCAAATCAAAATCCCGCCATCAGGTGGGTCAGCATGCGCCTGAAGGGTGCAGCCATCGGCAAATGCCCGACTTCATCCACACTGAACCAAGCCACTTCATCGCTTGCTTCATGCGCGAAGTCTTCATGGTGGCCTTGGTAAACCTTCAAGCTCACGCGATAACGCGTGATGCCATATTCACTGCTCGCAACCATGGGCAAATGGCCGATCTCCTCAGCGCCTCGTAGCGGCAGTTTCCAAAGCCCCGTCCGCCGCGCTCCCGCTTCGCGCTCAAGCAGGATGCGTCCTTCACCGTCACGCAGCCAAAGTGCGTTTTCATCCATTCGCGTCATCTCGATTTTTCGCGACTTGATCGGCAAAAGCCCTGGCTCGCGAGTCTTGCAAAATGACGCCACCGGACAACCCAGACAATCGGGCAGGCCGACCTTGCAAACACGCTGACCCAACTCCATCAGCGCCGCATGATACGGCGCCGGGCGCTTGTCATCGGCCAAGTCCCCCGCCCACGACCAAAGTTGTTTCAACCCAGCCGTGCTGTCGATGGCGTCGGAAAAATCCATGAGCCGCGACAACACGCGCGACACATTTCCATCAACCAACACCGCAGGCTTTCGAAACGCAAAGGCCCTCAGTGCCCCCACCGTGTATCGGCCAATCCCCGGTAGCTTCAGCAACTCATCGGCATCCGATGGAAACACCCCGCCATGTTGCGCAAGCACTGCCTTCGCCGTATCGCGCAACATCCGCACGCGTCGATAATATCCCAGTCCCTCCCACGCCTTGAGCAAAGACTCATCGCTTGCCGCAGCCAACGAAACCACATCAGGAAAAGCCTGCAAAAACCTCGTGTAATACCCCTTGCCCAACACCGTCGCGATCTGCGTCTGCTGCAGCATCACCTCAGACACCAGCACCGCATACGGATCACGCGTCCGGCGCCATGGATAATCCCGCGCCTCCTTGCGAAACCACTTCACCAACGCATCCCTGAAACCCGGGCGATCATCCAGAGCACCCGCGCGACAAGGCGGCTTGATCATGCGAGATTTTCCTTCACGCGACCAAGCACCTCCTCATAGGCCTCCATCACATTTCCCAAATCACGACGGAAGCGGTCCTTGTCCATCTTCTCGCCCGTCTTGAGATCCCACAAACGGCAGCCGTCGGGGCTGATCTCATCCGCCAGCACGATCACCTCGGGATTCGATGCAAGCCGGCCAAACTCGAGTTTGAAGTCGATGAGCTTGAGCCCGCAGCGTGCGAAAAAATCGGTGAGAATCGCATTCACCTTCAGCGCCGATTTCCGCAAGTGCGCCATGTCCTCGGGACTGGCGAGACCCATCTCGCGGATGTAGTCGTCGTTGATGAGCGGATCCCCGAGCTCATCGCTCTTGTACGAAAACTCGACGATCGGTTGCGAAAATTTGCGACCTTCTTCCATACCGGTGCGCTTGCAGAAACTGCCTGCCGAATAGTTGCGAACGATGACCTCAACCATCAGGATGTCGACCTTCTTGACCTCGACGTTTGTCTCATCGATCTGCCTCACGAAATGCGTCGGCACGCCTTCCTTTTCGAGCATGCCATAGATCAAAGTGCTGATGGCGTTGTTGAGTCGGCCCTTGTTTTCAAAACTCGCTTTCTTCTCGCCGTTGAAAGCCGTCGCATCATTCTTGAATTCCATGCGCAGGGTGTCGGGGTTCTCAGTCGCCCACATCCTTTTGGCC
>CAIVXP010000263.1 GCA_903909905.1 Akkermansiaceae bacterium | reverse complement strand
TCGGCTGCGACAAATGCCGCGGCGGCGGCTACAAGGGCCGCATGGGAATTTTCGAATTGTTTCTCGTCGATGATGAGGTTCGCCAGATGATCAACACCGGTCTCACCACCACTCAATTACGACGCCGTGCGCGCGAACTCGGCATGCGCACGCTGCGTGAGGACGGCATCCGCAAGGTGCTCGCAGGCCTTACCTCGGGCAGTGAGGTGGTTCACACCACCATGTCCGACGCCGACTGATCTTTTTCCAAACTCCTTTCACCGCGCCAGTCCTATGGACCATCATCAAATCGTCGAGCTCTTCGAAGCCAGAGGTCTTATCGACCAGAGTCTCGCCCAGGAAATTCTCGCCGAAGTCGCCAACAGCGGCAAAACCGTGGCGGAAATCCTCGCAGATTTCGATGTTATCCAAAACCGCGATGATGTCTGGCCGGTCGTGGCCTCCGAGTTGGGTGCCCAGATGGTTGATCTGCGCGATTGGACTCCGCCGGAGGCCATTCTCGCTTTGGTGCCCGCCGGCACCGCGCGCCTTCACGGAGCGATGCCGGTACAGTTCGACGAAGCTGGCCTGCATGTCGCGCTGGTCGATCCGCTCAACCCGCAGACCGTCGAAGACCTCCGTTTCGCGCTCGGGCGCGAGATCAATATCGTGATCGCGCCCGACTACCTCGTCGAAGCCAAGATCAACGACTGCTACGGCGGCGAGGGCAAGGCGATGGAAGACCTCCTCAACCAGCTGGTCATCAACAGCGAGTCACAGAACGCCGCCGATCTCGAATCCGAGGCAAATTCGGCGCCAATCATCCGCTACGTCGACCTAGTCCTGTATCAGGCAATCAAGGAACAGGCCTCCGACATTCATTTCGAGCCGTTCGAAAACGAATTTAAAATCCGCTACCGCGTCGATGGCGCGCTCTACGAAATGGCACCGCCGCCAATTCACTTGGCACTGCCAATCATTTCGCGCGTGAAGGTGATGTCGAACATGAACATCGCCGAGCGCCGCATCCCGCAAGATGGCCGCATCGTCAAACAAATCGGCGAAAAACAGGTCGATATGCGGGTCTCGTCACTGCCCACCCACCACGGCGAATCGATCGTGCTGCGCGTCCTCGACCGCTCATCGGTGAACCTCTCGCTCGAGAACCTCGGCCTGCCCGATTACATTTACGAGTACATCACCGAGACCATCGAAAAGCCCAACGGGATTTTCATTGTCACCGGCCCCACCGGCGCGGGCAAGACCACCACACTCTACGCCGCGCTGCGACGGATCAACACGATCGAATCAAAGCTGCTTACCGCCGAAGACCCGGTCGAGTATGACATCGACGGCATCGTGCAAATCCCGATCAACGAAGCGATCGGCCTCGACTTCCCGCGTGTCTTGCGGGCGTTCCTGCGCCAAGACCCGGACCGCATCATGATTGGGGAAATGCGTGACAAGGAAACTGCCACCATTGGCATCCAAGCCGCCCTCACCGGTCACCTGGTTCTCTCGACCCTTCACACCAACGACGCGCCCGGCGCGGTGACGCGTCTCATCGACATGGGCTGCGAGCCCTTCCTCGTCGGCGCTTCACTCGAAGGGGTGCTTGCCCAGCGGCTTGTCCGCACGATCTGCAAGGAGTGCAAATCGCCCTACGAACCCAATGAGGCGATCCTCGGCCAGCTGGGCATCTCGGCTCACGAATTGGGCGACAAGCAATTTTCGACCGGAGCCGGTTGTGCCACTTGCGGCCAAACCGGCTACCGCGGCCGTCGCGGGCTCTACGAGCTGCTCAACATCACCGACCCGATTCGCGAGCTGATCACCGCCCGCGCCCCAACCGTGGTAATCAAACAAAAAGCCGTCGAGCTTGGCATGAACACCCTGCGCGAAGACGGCTTGCGCAACATCTATCTCGGCCACACAACGATCGAGGAGGTACTGAAATACACCTGATGCCGGTGCTTTCAGAGCAGGCGCAACGACGATGCGATGCTCCACTTTCCCATCGCCAAACCGATGATTTTTAGCTTTAACCTCAAGTGATCCACCGCCATGCCAAACTTCCTCTATAACGCCCTCGACGCCAAAGGCGAACAGAAGTCCGGAGTCCTTGCCGCCAACTCCGAAAACGAGGCAATCCAGCAGCTTCGCGCCAGCGGGCTGTACCCGACCCAGATTCAGGAAGAAGGCAAGCTCAGCAAAAAAGCCAAGGCCGCCTTCGCGCCAAAGGCCAAAAGCAAGGCCAAAGCCAAGCCCGCCGCCAAAGCCGGCGGCAGCGTGAAGCCGAAAAGCCTCACGATCTTCACCCGTCAGCTCGCCACCCTCATCGATTCCGGCCTGCCCCTGCTGCGCAGCCTCACCGTGCTCGAAAAACAGGAGCCAAACCCGGTGCTCCGCGCCACCGTTGGTGCCCTCGCGGAAAATGTCCAGGGTGGTTCAACTTTCTCCGAGTCGCTCGCACAGCACCCGAAGATCTTCAACAAGCTCTACGTCAACATGGTCAAGGCTGGCGAACTTGGCGGTGTGCTCGAAGTCGTACTCAACCGTCTCGCGGAATATCAAGAGAAGGCTCAAAAACTCAAAAACAAGATCGTCTCGGCCATGGTCTATCCGGTGATCGTGATGTTCATCGCCGTAGGCATCTTGGTTTTCCTGATGATTTTCATCGTGCCGAAGTTCAAGGAAATGTTCACCAACACCGACCAAGAGCTGCCGCTCATTTCCAAAATTGTGTTCGGCACCTCCGAGTTCTTCCTCGCCCGCCCGTTCTTCCTGCCCAATGTCTTTTTCCTCTCTATCGTCTTCGCCATCGCCGTCGTGCTGTTCAACATATGGGGCAAAACCAAAGGTGGCCGCAGCGCTATCGACCTGATCAAGCTGCGCATGCCAATCCTTGGCGACATTCAGCGCAAAAGCGCCGTCTCGCGCTTCTCGCGCACCCTCGGTACGCTTGTGACCTCGGGTGTGCCGATCCTCCAAGCGCTCAACATCACCCGCGACACCGCAGGCAATGTGGTCATCTCAGGCGCCATCGAAAAAGTCCACGAGGCCGTCAAGGAGGGCGAGACCATCGTCACCCCGCTCCAAGCCTCCGGCGTTTTCCCCAACATGGTCATCTCGATGGTCGATGTCGGCGAGGAAACCGGCCAACTGCCGGAGATGCTACTCAAGATTGCCGATGTGTACGACGACGAGGTCGACAACTCCGTCACCGCGCTCACTTCGATCCTCGAGCCCATCATGATTGTGGTTCTCGCCCTTATCGTTGGTTCGGTGGTGTTCGCGCTCTTCCTGCCACTGATCAAGATGATCTCGACTATGGGCAACCAATAACAAGCAAGCCACGGAACATCATGATTGCCCATTCACGCCGCATCGGCAGCGCCGCCTTCACGCTCATTGAGGTGTTGGCGGTCATCACAATCATCATGATTCTCGCCGGAGTCGTAGTCGGCGGCATGGAGTACGCCAATCAACGCCAAGCCAACGAAGCGGCGAGAGTGCAAATCGCCCTGCTGAGCAAAGGGATCGAGGAATACAAAGTGGACATGGGGGTTTATCCCGGCACGGACGATAACACCGCGATCGCCGGCGATGTTTCGGAGCAACTCTATCAGGCTTTGTTCAAGGACGGTTACGATTACACAGACCCTGCCACTCCACCGAGCCCTTGGACCAAGGCGACCAAAATTTACCTCACCCAACTCGATCCCCGTAACAGCAAGCAAGGCTGGGTGACCAAAACGACAGCAAGCACCCCCGGAACAAGCATCAAAATTCGCGATCCTTGGGGCAACGGCTATCGCTACAGAAAAGGCAGCAACGCCCAGAATCCCGACTTCGACCTCTGGTCCACGGGCAAAGATAGCAAGACCAACGCGACGAGCCCGGCCATGACG
>CAIVXP010000262.1 GCA_903909905.1 Akkermansiaceae bacterium | reverse complement strand
CCCCGTACCAAGCCGCGAAAAGCCCAAAGAAAGGGGCTTAGGCCCTCTCGCTGCCCACCGCTGACTTTGCGCTTTCCACGCCCACAGTTTCGCGGTTCGCTGTGCTAGGTTCATGAGATGCTTTTACTCACAGGAGTTGGAACGGGCGATGCCCGATGCCCATGCGTTTCCTGTCGAAAAATTCCGGGCCTCCAAGGACATGCTGCTCGAAGGCGGCATTCTATCTCCTGAGGAAATCATCGAGGTTGGCAGCGCCAGCGTCGGTCTGATCGAACGCGTCCACTCGCCCGACTACGTCCGCTCCATCGAATCCGGACATCTTGGTCTCAAGGAGCAAATCCAGCTCGGTTTGCCCGCCGGGCCCGGACTCTTTGCCCGCAGCGCCGGCGAAGTCGAAGCCACCCGTCTCGCATGCCAAGCCGCTCTCACCGAGGGCATCGGTGTCTGCCTCGCCGGCGGCAAGCATCACGCCTATCACGACCGCGGCATCGACCAATCGGTGTTCAATGATGTCGCCATCGCCATTCGCGACCTGCAATCACGCCAGCCAAACATTCGCATCATGGTGGTCGATACCGATGCCCATCGCGGCAGCGGTACAGCCACGCTGCTCGCCGGGGATCCGCGTGTTTTCACCTACTCGATCCATGTGAGGCACAATTCACCCGCCCAACCTCAAAGTGCCGGCACGCTCGATGTCGAAACCGTGCGCTATGTCGAAGGTGCGATGTACCTGAATCAACTTTTCAGCAGCCTCGCCCGCGCACTCGATGCCTTTTCGCCTGATCTCGTGATCTGGATCTCCGGTGCCGACAACCACCAAGACGATCGCTACGGCCAAATGTATCTCTCGGCCGAAGACCTTCGCCACCGCGACGAGGTTTTGCTTGGTGCGTTCATCAAAAATCGCATCCCCGTCGCCGTGCTTTATGGCGGCGGCAGCAACCGTCAGCCGGAATTCACCGCCCGCCTGCATCACAACACGATTGCGACCGCAAAAAAAATCGCCTCGATCCACCGCGGGCTTTGATGCGCAGAAAAAATTTCCTCAAGGATCCAGCAAGGCGCGCACCATCGAAGCATCAAGCCTGCTGCCAATGTCCGCATCGGCGAGCAAATCGTTCGCAAGCTTGGCCTTCTCCTGCTGCAGCTGGTGGATGCGTTGCTCGACGGTATCCTGGCACAGCAGTTTGTGCACAAAGACCGGCTTGTCCTGGCCGATGCGATAAGCGCGGTCGGTCGCTTGCGCCTCGGCTGCGGGATTCCACCACGGATCGTAATGGATCACCGTGTCGGCCGCAGTGAGGTTGAGCCCTGTGCCGCCGGCTTTGAGCGAGATGAGAAACAGCGGAACTTTTCCGCTTTGAAAATCCTCAACCAGTTTTCCCCGATCCTTCGATGCCCCCGTGAGCTTGAGATAGGAAATATTTTCGCGAACCAAGTGTGCCTCGATCAATGCCAGCATGCTGGTGAACTGCGAGAATATCAAAATCCGCCGACCTTCCTCGATCAGCACCGCCAGCAACTCGGTGAGGAAATCGAGCTTCGCCGATTCGTGAATCGTGTTGGCGAACTCATCCGGCAGAAGCCGCGGATCGCAACAAATTTGGCGCAGCTTGAGTAGAGCATCGAGAAAGACGATCTGGAAGTCGCTGCCGCCACGCGCAGCGATCGCCTCACGCACACGCTTGTTCATTGTCGCGCGCACGGTTTCGTAAAGGTCCTTCTGTGCGGTGTGCAGTTCGATGAGATGCACCAACTCGGTCTTAGGCGGCAGTTCCTTCGCGACTTGATCCTTCGTGCGACGCAAAATGAGCGGCGCAACACGCTGTTTGAGCACCTCATTGCGCTCAACATCATCATCCTTTTCGATCGGCTTGCGAAAGCGGGTGTTAAAGGCCTCCTCAGAGCCGAGAAATCCGGGCACCAGAAATTTCATCAGGCTCCACAACTCGCCAAGGTGGTTCTCGACCGGCGTGCCGGAAAGACAGAGGCGATGGTTCGACTTGAGCCTGCAGGCCGCTTGCGCGACCTTTGCCCGCGGGTTTTTGATGTTCTGAGCCTCGTCGAGAACAACCAAATGATACGAGAATCCTAGTAGTTTCTCGATGTCGCGATGCAGCAAGGCAAAGGAGGTCAGTACGAGGTCCGCATGCGGGATCGAACGCAGGTACTTCAAACGGTCAGGGCCATTGAGCACGAGCACGCGCAGCCCAGGAGTG
>CAIVXP010000261.1 GCA_903909905.1 Akkermansiaceae bacterium | reverse complement strand
CGGGCGTCCGGCGAAGGCGACGAGGCCCATGCGGTCGTCGGGTCGGCGGCCGATGAAATCATCGACCACCGCTTTTGCGACATCGATGCGTTTTGCGCGCTGGCCTTCGTCGACGAAGTCATCGATGTCCATCGAGAGCGAGACATCGAGAGCGATCATGATGTCGATGCCGCTGGCGTTGCGGCTTTGGTATTCGTTTCTCCAAACCGGGCGTGCCATGGCGAGGATGGCGAAGAGCAGTGCGATCGCGGCGAGGGGTAGGCTAATGCCGCCGGCGGTTTCGCGCACCTGTCGGCCGAGGCTCATGAGGATCGACAGGTTGGGAAATGTCACCGCCGCCTCTGCACCTCGTCCGCGCCGAAGAAATAGGGCGAACAGGAGTGGCAGCGTGAGCAAGAGCCACGCCGGTTGGTTGAAACGGAAATGATCCAGGAATTCACTCATGGGGCGAGTGTGGCGCGGAGTGCGTGAAGGAGTTGGCGCGAGTCGCCGACGATTGTTTCGTCGTTAGCATTTGCCGCATCGGGCGCGTACTTGATGGTCGCGAGGCGGCTGAAGATCGCCGCGACTTCATCGCGCATTGCTTGCGAGATTTTTTGCAGGGCGTCGTGACGTGAGACGAATTCCTCGTGTGTTTCAAAGAGGGCGGGATCTTCGGCTGTGATCGAAAGGTACTTGCGCAGAATCATCGAAGATTCAAGGGCCGCCGAATGCGGATCGTTTTGCGGAATTGCATCAAGTGCGGCGATGGCGTCCTTGAACGCCGCTTCGCGAATGTTAGCCGGATCCTTTGCGTGTTTCATTCGATGGCAGATCAGCCAAAAGATCAGCGACGTCACGAGCACCACGCCGATGATGATCCACAGCCATGGAGTCTCGGCCTTGGGAATTAGGGCCTCGACTGTGCTGGATTCCATCAATTGGAAATTTTTGCTTGGAGTGTTTTCCGGCATCAGCGAGATCGTTTGCGGGCGCGTTTTTTGAGCATGCGGTGAAGCTCGAGCAGCGTGTCGTGGCGGGTATCGAGTGTGGCTGAGTCGATCGCGTATTTTTTGAAGCAGTTCTCGATGCCTTCGTTTTGCCGTTGCGTGAGTTTTTCGTAACCCATGCGCAGGTTCGGGTTGTTGGTGTTGACGAGTGACTGCAGGCCTGTTTCGGGATCGATCAGCACGACTTTGCCGGCGCGTGGGAGTTTTGATTCGAGCGGGTCGGTGATGCGGAGGGCGATGGTTTCGTGTTTGCGTGAGAGCTTGCCGAGCGGTCGGTCGAGTTCCGGTGCGATGAAGTCGGAGATCAGGAAAACAAGTGACTTGCGGCGCAGAGTGCGGACGAGGAAATCCGACGCGGCGGCGATCGAGGTGGCGGGGTGTTGCGGGTCGGTGACGAGGATTTCGCGGATCATGCGCAGCAGGTGGCGAGTGCCCTTTTCTGGTGGGATGAAGAGGATCGGTTCTTCGGCAAAGATCAGCAGGCCGACCTTGTCGCCATTGTTAAGAGCGCTGAAGCCGATGATTGCGGCTGCTTCGGCGGCGATCTCGCGTTTGCTCATTGATTCGCTGCCATAGACCGTCGAGCCCGAAACATCGACCGCGAGGACCACGCTGAGTTCGCGCTCTTCGCGGAATTTCCGCACGAAAGGCTGGTTCATGCGGGCGGTGACATTCCAGTCGATAAAGCGAACTTCATCGCCGTGCTGGTACTCGCGGAAGTCGTCGAAATCGAGTCCTTGGCCGCGGAATGACGAAAGGTATTCGCCGGAAAACGACTCGCGCACGAGCCGCCGCGCCTTGAGTTCCAGACGGCGCACGCGCGCCATCATTTCCTCGATCTGTTGCTCGGTCAGCATGGTGATCAGGGCACCGGCACCTTGGACATGATGCGTTCGATGATCGAATCGGCACTGACCTCTTCGGCCTCGGCCTCGTAGCTGAGGAGAATGCGGTGGCGCAGTACATCTGCAGCCATGTCCTTCACATCCTGCGGTGTGACGAAGCCCCGTCCGTTCATGAAGGCGAGGGCGCGGGCGGTGAGTGCGAGGTTGATCGTGCCGCGTGGTGAAGCACCGGCGCGGACGAGGTTTTTGAGACCTGCATCGACGAGCGAGGGGAAGCGTGTCGTGTGGATGATTTGCACGATGTACTTGCGGATCGCCGGGTCGATGTGGATGTGGTTGACCGTGTTTCGTGCGGCGGCAATTTGTGCGGGCGTGGCGACCGGTTGGGTTTCGTAGGGCTTGGTCGAGGTCGCCATGCGTTCGAGGATCGCGAGTTCCTCGTCCTTGGTTGGATAGCCGACGGTGACCTTGAGCAGGAAGCGATCGAGTTGTGCTTCGGGGAGTTGGTAGGTTCCTTCTTGGTCGATCGGGTTTTGCGTGGCGAGTACGAGAAATGGTTCGGGTAGCGGGTAGGATTTGTCGCCGAGGGTGACCTGGCGTTCCTGCATCGCTTCGAGCAAGGCGGATTGCACTTTGGCCGGAGCGCGGTTGATTTCATCCGCGAGGATGAGGTTGTTAAAGATCGGGCCGAGCTTCGGTTCGAACTTCGTGATTTGCGGGTGGTAGACCATCGTGCCGACGAGGTCGGCGGGGAGGAGGTCGGGTGTGAATTGGAAGCGCGAAAAACTTGTCGAGAGCGAGCCGGAGAGGGCTTTCACTGCGAGCGTCTTGGCCAAGCCAGGAACGCCTTCGAGCAGGATGTGGCCGTTGCAAAGGAGGCCGATCAGGAGACGGTCGACAAGCTGGCTTTGGCCGACGAGGACCTGTGCCATTTCATCGCGGACCGACTTGATCCACGGGCTGGTTTCCTGAATTTGTTTTTGTAGATCTTCTGGAGTCATGAGTGATGGTGCCATGAGTGTGCCATGCCGAGTGGTTCCCGCAACCTGCAAAGCGATGGGATGGGAAAACTTTGCGCAAAAAACTTGGTTTGCGCGAGAGGCGGCGGCGCGTGCTCAGGAGGCGATTGCCGAGACACGGGCGAGGATATCCTCTACGGCAGCCAGCCGGCCGATGCCTTCATAGCCGCAGGCGAGTTCTCCTTCGGCGGGATCGATGAATTGGCATCCGTCCTGTTTCAATTGCGCGACATTGCGTTGGGTCGCCGGGTGCAGCCACATTTTGCCGTTCATCGCGGGAGCGATCAGCACTGGTGTGCTGCGCGGAAGGGCGAGGTAGACCGAGGTGAGCGGATCGGGCGCGAGTCCGTTGGCGAGGTGCCCGAGCAGGTTGGCCGATGCCGGTGCGAGCAGAATGAGGTCGGCCTTGTCGGCGAGCTCGATGTGGCCGGGCTTCCAGGAATTTTTTTCGTCCTCGAGAGTGACGAGCACCGGATGGCGCGTGAGGGTTTGGAGTGTGAGGGGAGTGATGAACTCCGTCGCGGAACGGGTCATGACCGCATGGACCGTGTGGCCTTGCTTGACCAGTTGTGAGGCAAGGTCGGCCGCCTTGTATGCGGCGATCGAGCCTGAGATGCCGAGGACGATGTTCATGGGGGGAGATTTAAGAATCAAGAAGCAAGAATCAAGAGAAGAGGAAGAAGTGGCTGCTTCTATAGCTTATCACATTGAAGGGCAGCGGCGGATGGCGGCGAGGGTGAATTTCATGGATTCCTTGGCCAATTGTTGGTCGTGATGCGACTGGAGGTTGAGCTAAACCTCTGCAGGCCATCCGAAGTAGCGTTCGAGACGAAGCGCGGTACCGGCGGTGATCGAGCGTTGACCTTTGATGATTTCGTTGATGCGACGCGGTGGGATGCCGATATCCTTTGCCACGCGGTATTCCGAGAGTTCGAGTGGGATGAGGAAATCCTCGCGCAGAACCTCACTAGGGTGGATGGGAGAATGTGTTTTCATGGGATTAATGATAGTCGATGATTTCGACCTCGTAGCATGAAATTTATTTTTTATGAGCACGACAAGAGTGTCGTGCCTCCTTAGGGGGCTTTATTTAAGCATCCCGACGGCTTTTTCGAGGGATTGGGCGAAGGTGTTGATTTCTTCTTGGGTGTTGTAGAGGGCGAAGGAGGCGCGGATGGTGCCGGTGATGCCGAAGCGTTTCATGAGCGGTTGGCAGCAGTGGTGGCCGGTGCGGACGGCG
>CAIVXP010000260.1 GCA_903909905.1 Akkermansiaceae bacterium | reverse complement strand
TCATTGTCGAAGTTGCGGTTAAGGAGGCACCTCAAGCGGCAGCCACCATTACCGAAGCGGCTGTCGCCAAAGCCACAACTGCAGCCACGGTCAGCGCAATTGTTGAAGGCGCTGTCAAGGCTGTGCCCGACAGTGCGCCCGCCATCACGACGGCGGCTGTTAATGCTGTGACCAACACGGCCTTTGTTCCCGTTGTTGTTGAGGCAGCAGCGGGAGAGGCGCCACAAAGTGTCGCCCTCATTGTAGAGGCTGCCGTGACTGCCGCACCGCAGAGTGCGGCCGCCATTGTCAGTGTCGCGGTGACGGCTGTCCCGCAGAGTGCGGCTTTGATTGTTGAGGCGGCGGTTGAAGCAGCACCACAAAGCGTGGGCCCCATCGTTGAGGCGGCGGTAACTGCCGCGCCGGAAAGTTCAGCGGTCATCACTCAAGCTGCCAATGCTGCCGCACCAGAAGCTGCCGCGATCATTCAGACTGCCGCATCCAATGCCCAAGCAGCTATGGTGCCCAATCCGATCAACTTCCCCGGAGAGGACCCCCTCGGCAGGGTTTCCGATAAAGGCACACAAGATGGTGCAAGCGGTGATGAGGGTTTTGGTGGCGGTGGCAAGGGTGATGGTGGTTTTTCGGGTGGTGGTGGTGGTGGCTCCGTGATTGTTTTTCCGCCGGTGATTCCACCTGATGTCACCTCGACCAATCCCAATTAACTCTGATTTGAATTTGATTTGTTAGAATTCTCTCACCCTTCACCCCGGAGCAAATTATGAAGCGCAAGTTTCCATTCCTATTTTTAGCCGTACTCATCAATCACGCCATCGCTGCCGAGGGTTTGTACTATACCGGCACGGAGGCCCAGGAGTCTCTCCCCATCAAGTGGTTGTTTGGCGCCAATGCCATTTATGACGACAATGTGAGTGCGGGTAGTTCCACATCCACAGGATCGGACTCTTCGTTGGCCCTCAACCCAAATGCTGGGGTGTCTTTCACTAGCCTTACTCCGCAGACCACATGGGATGTCTACGGTAAGTTCGGATTGATTTACTATTTTGACGCGCCTGAATCGCTCAATGACGATACTTTCAGCCAGTCCCGGCTCAATGCATCGGTTACCCATCGTTTCAGTGAGCGATTGAGATTCATGAGCCGCAACTTTGTGGCCAACGAGCTTGAACCGGAATACTCTTATGGCATTGCATCTTCCCGCAGCGGTAAAGAATATTTCAGCTGGATGACCGACGATTCCATCGGTTATCGCTGGACTGAGAGGCTCGGTACCTACACGGGTATCCGCTTCAGCGGAAATCGCTTCGATACGGATGCTGAAAACAGCAACGACCGCACCACGATCGAAGGTTATGAACAGTTTCGTTACCAGTTGACTCCGCAGTCGGTTCTCACTTCCGAGTATCGTTATTCCCAGACTAATGGATCGGGCGTTGCGTCTGATTCCACCGACCAATACTTTATCGTCGGTGTCGACCATCGATTTTCGCCCAATACCATCGGCATCTTCAAGACGGGTTTGCAGTTGCGCGATGTCAATGACGGGGGAAGCAGCTCAAACCCCTATTTGGAAATTGCTCTTCAATCGCAAATCAATCAGCAATTCAGACTCGGTGCCTATACCCGCTACAGTGCTGAATCCAATGATACCGTGTTGGGGTTACTCGATTACGAGGATCGCCGCGCCTTGCGGATCGGTGCTAATGCCAACTATATTTTGTCTGAGGATGTATCGCTATTCTCGGGGACTGACCTCATTTTCTCGAATTACATGAATGGTCGTAATGTGAATGACAACACCTACGGACCGGACAAGTACGAGAACAATCTAAACGCCTACATCGGGTGTTCCTACAAGCTGACGGATTATCTTATCTGCAAGCTGTCCTACACCTACACCCAAACATTCACGGATATCAGCGACGCACGTGAGTATGTCCGTAATCGCATTTCACTCGGTTTGTCTGCCGAGTTCTGAGCCGTTTCAGCTGCAAATCAAAACCATCCGATCATCCCGTTTGAAATCCGATTTCTAGGTTGTAAGCTCCCGCAATGGAATCGTTGCGGGAGTTTTCATTTCCTTTGAAAAGCTTCGAAACCGTGAAACTCTAGTCCATGAACACAACCTCCGTACAACAGAATGAAGCCATGCTCCACGCGGTGGACTATTGGCAGGTCATCAAAAACCGCTATGGCATCATTCTTCTCTCCCTGCTGCTGGTTTTCATGACGGCGGCGGTCATCACCTATGTGATGCCGAAGAAATATGAGAGCGGAACGACCATTGAGGTCAAACCGCGTGCTGCGGGTATTTCGCCGCTGGGATCACAACTCAACGAGCTTTCGGGAGCTGGTCGGATGACCGATCAATTCTTCGGAACTGAATTTGAAAAGATCAAGAGCCGCAACTCTCTGGATAAGGTAGTGCAAAACCTCGAGTTGGTGAACCGCTGGGGCGTGGATAAGGAATCTGCCTTGGGTATTCTGAAAGGTATCGTCAACACCCAGAACATTCGCGGTACTGACCTTATATCGATCCGCGTGCGTCACACCAACAAGGTTGACGCGAGGGACATCGCGGAAGAGGTCGCCCGTTCGTATCGCTTGTATCGTGCCGAAATCGAGAGCCGTGACGCCGAAAACGCTTTGCAAGAACTCAACAAGGCGGTGCGCAATCAGGAAGACAAGGTCGAGGAGCGACGCAAGGTGTTGGCGACGATCGTGCGCACCAAGGGCATCATTTACAAGGGGACGGATTCGTTCTACGGCCAGACTGGTGTGGACGAAGACCAAGGAGCGAGAACGGCACTCGAGGCCTACAACCTGCTTGAGCAGGAGAAGCGCAATCTTGAGAGTCAAATCGGCAGCCTTTTGAAGTATGACAGTGACCAGCTGATGGTTTACGCAGCAGGCTTGGATTTGCCGGATAACATCATCCGTAGCCTTTATCCCCAATATCTCGAGGGCAAGCGCCAGCTCGACGGTCTGCGGATCAACGGCCTTGGTGCCAAGCACCCGACGGTGCTGGCGGCAAACGATCAGATCCAGAACATGAAGCGCCAGCTCGATGAGGGAGTGGTGAATCTTCGAGCAACCCTAACCGCCCAGCTTGATCTTGCAGCCGACCGCCTCAAAAGCGTCGAAATCATGAAGGACGAGACGCGTGAGGAGGCCATCAAGCGAGGTCTTGATGCGCAGGACTACGTGGACGCCAAGCGGGATTTCGAAACCGACCAAGAGCTTCTGCAAACCATGAAGCTCAAGCAGATGGGGGAAACTATTTCCAGCAAGATGCCCCCCGAAACCGTGTTGGTACACGATGCTCCCGTCATTTCCGAAAGCCCTGTCAGCCCGAATGTGACTCTCAACCTCGTTCTTGGTGCGGTTGTTGGTTTGATTTTCGGCGTGGGTATCGCGTTCTTCCTTGAGTTCCTCGATACCTCGGTGAAGACGCTTGAAGATGTGGAGAGGTACCTTCAAGTGCCGGTTCTTGCGGTCATTCCGAAGGACATTACGCTTCTTCATAGGCAGCGCGGATCAACACCGGATGCCGAAGCCTATCGGATTCTAAGGACGAACATTGAGTTCAACCGTAAGAACCCTGAGGACAACACCATCACCGTCGTTTCAGGTGGAGCGGGCGAAGGCAAGTCGACGACGCTGATGAACCTCGCCTACATTTGCGCGCAAGGTGGATACACCACATTGATGATCGACGCCGACCTTCGCCGTCCGCGTCTTCACACCTTCTTTGGCATCAATAACTCCGTCGGCCTTACCAACTACCTCACCACTGAGTTGATGCTTGAGGATGTGATTCTGCAGACACCTGTGGACAACCTTTATTTCATGCCATCCGGCATTCTGCCCATGGACGCGTCTGGGATTCTCAACTCCCGTCGGATGTCCGAGATGATCCAGGATGTCAAACAGCGCTTCGACCTGATTCTGATCGACAGCCCGCCGATCCTCGGTGTCAGCGACGCATCCGTGATCGCGAGTGAGGTCGACCTTTCGATCATTGTCGTTCAGCACCGCAAGCTTCCACGAAACATGCTTCTTCGGGTCAAGCAATCGATCGAAAATGTCGGGGGTAACATTCTCGGTGTTGTTCTTAACAACGTCGATGTCCGCAGCGACAGTCAGTATCAGTACTACACCAGCTACTACACTTACTACGCGCCTTCTGATTCGCAACCAGGGTCCACGATGCTTACTCCTGCTGGGGTGACGCCATCGGATTCCAAGACAAATTCCCCTGCGCCGGCCGTTAAGACATCGGAGAGCAAAACTGAGTCTGACCTTTACTAGCCCACCGTATTCCTTTGTTTATGAAATTTAATTCGATCATCACCCTCGTTGCCGCCTTGGCATGTCTTGTCACCGGTGCTTTTGGCCAGATCCAGGCTGGGCGGGCCATTCAAATTTCGGTGAGCGGTGTGCCGGGTGAGGAGAAAGGTCGTATCGATGCGATCTACCCTGTTTCCGAATCCGGCATGATCAACATGCCGTTCATTGGGCAGGTGCGTGCATCGGGCCTGAGGGCGGAGCAGTTGGCGGCCATTCTCGAGCAGCGCTTCAGAGCGGCTGAAATTTATACCAGCCCGACCTTTCAGGTGATCGACTCGAGCGCCAAGAGCATCGAGGAAAAAGTGGTGACCATTGGCGGCCAGGTTCGCAAGACGGGACCAGTGCCGTTCAATAGGAATCTTACATTGTATCAGGCCATTCAGAATGCAGGTGGGCCAACCGAGTTTGGAAGCATGCACCGCGTGAAGCTTTATCGCAATGGCAAGCAAACCGAATATGACCTTACCGAGGGTGAAGCCATGAACATTCTGCTCGAATCCGGCGATACGATCGAAGTACCGCAAAAGAACGCATTCGGCCGCTGATGGTTCGATTGCAGCGGTGTTGGCCGCCGGTCTTGGCTCGGAAAATTTCAAGGTTCGTAAAAGAGAGAAGACCAACATCATTTCCTGCGTTCTTGCTCAGTCGTGGATGTCTATCCACTTTGCCCGCACCCGCCGGTGCGGCCCTTACGGGCAACCCTTCGGGTCGGCTATGTCGCTCCGCTCCATTATCGCAGCGCCTTGCCTTGGCCAAAATCCCCCCGCTCCATCGGCTACACCTTTTCGCAAATAGCTCTAAAAAGGCAGCCCGTAATGCAAATGTCATTTTGGAAATCGACAAAGGCCAAAGTGGTGGCAAGTTGAAAACCGCCACCCGGCATCTACAATTCCCCACACGCATGAATTTCCCCCGGCTTCGCAATTCTTTGTTTGCAGCAGCGGCTCTGACATCCATTTCTCATGTATCAGCCCAGAAGGCTGATTTTAATGAAGTTGGTCGCCAGATGTCGATCATGCTGCAGAATAGCCACTTTGCCAAGTTGCCTTTCGATCAGGACCTAGCTCGGCGATTTCTTGAGGATTACCTCAAGGATCTAGATTTCCAGCGCCTCTATTTTACCCAAGAGGATGTGGACCGCTTCAACGAGGCCTATGGCAGTGACATGCACCGCCTCATACTTGAAGGGAAAAGCATGCAGGCGGCGGTTGAGATCTACGAGGTTTTCAAGGAGCGCGTGAGAGCGCGCGTGGCACAGACGGGTCAGCTGTTGAATGGTGCCGAATTCGATTTTGCCAAAAAAGAAAAGGTTCTGATGAGCCGCAAGGACGCAAGTTGGCCAAAGAATGAAAAAGAGGCTGCCGACCTTTGGCGCTTGCAGATCAAGGAGGCAGTCTTGGGCGAGGTGTTGCGACGCGAAATGCTCACCAAGCTGTCAAAGGAGCAGGGCAAGGCAGATCCGGGCAG
>CAIVXP010000259.1 GCA_903909905.1 Akkermansiaceae bacterium | reverse complement strand
TCGAACCTTTCATCATCCGCCGCCTCAAGGAGCTTGGCTATTGCCACACCGTGCGTTCGGCCAAGAAGATGATCGATCGCAAAACAACCGAAGTGTGGGATATCCTCGCGGAAGTTACCAAGGGTCACCCGATCCTGCTCAACCGCGCCCCCACGCTTCACCGTCTTTCGATCCAAGCCTTCGAACCGAAGCTCATCGAAGGTGAGGCGATCCGCGTTCACCCGCTGGTTTGTACCGCTTACAACGCCGACTTCGACGGCGACCAAATGGCGGTCCACGTACCGCTCTCGGTCGAAGCTCAGATGGAGTGCCGTCAGTTGATGCTGGCGCCCAACAACATCTTCTCGCCCGCCTCGGGTCGTCCGATCACGGTGCCCTCGCAGGACATCATTCTCGGCACCTATTACCTCACCTGGGCGCCGGTGCGCACCCAGAAGGATCGCGAAAAGGCCGAACACCTGCCGCTTTTCGAAAATTCATCCGAAGTGGAATTCGCCATCGCATCCCGCAAGATCGAATACCATTCGTGGATCCGCATTCGCAACCCCGACCACGGCAAGGACTCTGTCTTTGGTTACAAGGGCGAGGAACTCTCGGACAAGGACCGCAAGGAACTCACGCCGCTCGAAGCCGCGCTGCGCCAAGGGAAAATCATCGAGACCACTCCCGGCCGCGTCCGTTTCAATGAGATCTGGCCGTCCGGCGTTGGTTTCATCAACCACAATGTCGGCAAGAAGCAGATCGGCGAGATCATCTGGCGCTGCTATCAGGTTTCTGGCAAGAAGAAGACCGTCGAAACCCTCGACGAACTCAAGGTCCTCGGCTTCAAGGAAGCGACCCGCTCCGGTACCTCGATTGGTATTGTCGACATGGTGATCCCCGAAGAAAAGGAAGAGGTCATCAAGAAGGCATACGAAGAAGTCGAGAAGGTCACCAAACAGTATCGCAACGGTGTCATCACCGACGGCGAGCGCTACCAGAAGGTCGTCGACATCTGGACCGGCGCGACCGACACGATCGCCAACGCGCTTTATCGCAAGATCGAGCACAACGATGGCAAAGCAAAGGCATCACCGCTCTTCATGATGGTCGATTCCGGCGCACGGGGCAACAAGTCGCAGATCAAACAGCTTGGCGGCATGCGCGGCCTCATGGCCAAGCCTTCGGGTGAAATTATCGAGCGTCCGATTATTTCGAACTTCCGCGAAGGCCTCTCGGTGCTCGAGTACTTCATCTCGACCCACGGCGCCCGCAAGGGTCTCTCCGACACCGCGCTCAAGACCGCCGACTCGGGTTACATGACCCGCAAGCTGGTCGATGTCGCCCAGGATGTGATCATCACCGGTCAGGACTGCGGCACGGCCAACGGTATCTATGTTTCCGCAATTTACGACGGCGACGAAGAAACCGCTTCGCTGGCGACCCGCATCTACGGCCGCGTTTCCTGCGAGCAGATCAAGGACCCTGTCACCGGCGAGACCATCGTCGGTATCGACGATGTCATCAACGAAGTGCAGGCCAAAGCCGTCGAGCGCATCGGCGTGCTGAAGCTCAAGATTCGTTCGGTGCTCACCTGCGAATCCAATCGCGGCTGCTGCGCCAACTGCTACGGCCTCAACCTTGCCACCGGCCTGCCGGTGAAGATTGGCGAAGCGGTCGGCATCATCGCCGCCCAGTCGATCGGCGAACCCGGCACGCAGCTCACCATGCGTACCTTCCACGTCGGTGGTGTTGCCGCGGCAACCTTCAAGCAACCGATCATCAAGACCAAGAACGCCGGACGCCTTGTTTACAAAGATCTCCGCACGGTTCAGGCCGCCGATGGTACATGGGTCGTCCTCAACAAGAACGGCTCGATCTCGATTCGCGACAAGGCGGGACTCGAGCTCGAAAGCCAAACGATCGTCATTGGTTCGATCATCTCCGTCAAAGACGGCGAAGATGTG
>CAIVXP010000258.1 GCA_903909905.1 Akkermansiaceae bacterium | reverse complement strand
GAGTAGCAAGCCAGTGCGAGCAGCGGGCCGGCGATGAGTCCTGCGCGGCGGACCAAATTACCGGCATTGAGCGGAGATTCGTTCATGTTCGTGCGGATGGAAAAATGACCGTGATTTCCGCTCTCACGCTAGGGCGGATTGTTGGAATCGTCCCTGTGAAAATCGCGTTGATTGTCGGCGCTTCAGTTGCCGCGCAGCAAGGTTGTCTTGTGATGCCAGACTTCGTAGTCACGGTTTTGGTATTCGTAGACGGTGGACTGCGAGTTGCTTTGCGAACTGCTGTAATCGTTGTTGCTGTTGGAATAGCTCGAGTAGTCGCTGGAATAATGTCCGGCGATCGGGACTGCGACGCGTTCGGTTTGAATGCCGCCGTAGACGCTGGAGTAGATTGCGAAATCGGCGTCCTTTTCAATCGCCAGCAGTCGGGCGTTTTGGGCATCGATGTTGTGGCGTGCGGTCGTGTCGCCGTAGCCGATGACGCGGAAGCCGCGGCGGCTGTAATTGTCGACTACCGCATTATGGGAGGGCATTGAGGTTTCGATGAGGCTCGGGTTGGGATTTGGTGCTTCGCGTTTTGGCACGCCCGGCGCGGAGCGGTAGCCATAGAAGAGTGGGTTCATCGAGCACGAAGGAAGTGCGAGTGCGATGAGCGGAAGGGTGAGCAGTTTGAGTGCGTGTTTCATGGGTCGGATAACGACCACCCCTAATGTATAGGGTTGGAAACACCAAACAAATTTCGCCGATGGCGATTCAGCCCGCGATCACGAACTTCGGGTCAAAGAATGTGAGCGCGCGGATCTTGCCTTCGGCATCCTGATAGATCACGACCACATGGTTGCCGGGTTCGTCGGGGGAAACGGTGCTGATGATTTCGCCGCCAACCTTCACCATGGCCTCGCTGCGCGTGCTGCCGAGATCGATGGCGGCGGTGCTGAGCCGTTTCACATGTGCGATGGTGATGTCTTTTTGTCCAGGGATGATGGCGTCGACCTTCACTTCGTCGAGATCGCAAACTGACAGTAGCGTCATGCGGAATCCGTGTTCGGGGTCACTTTGTTTGAGTTTTAAAATTTTGGTCATCCAGCGCGGTGGAGCATTGTCATCGGTCGCTGGGATTTTTTCCGCAAAGCCGATGAGGCTGAGGGTCTCGCCCGATTTGAGATCGATCTTGGTCGTGCCGCTTTCCACGCCATTTTTTTGGAGCGTGACCGTGTGAGTTCCGGCTGCGAGGCCGATTCCGCCGCTGCGCTGGCCGATTTGATAACCTTTGGGGAAGAGGTCCTCGCCATCGATTAGGACGCGGGTCGTGTCATTTCCCGGGGCGATCGCATTGATGATGCGGAGGAAACCGACCTCGGGTGAACCTTCTTTGCCGATGGCGGAAAACATGCTCGCAAACATGCAAAGTGTGGTGGCGAAGATTTTAGAAATCGTTTTCATGCAGAATTTTGACTTTGGATTTTTTCGGGTCGATTGAGCCCTCGGGCTTGCGAGGGCCGGGGTCGGCGAAGACCGTGAAGCTGCGGCGGACTTCGGCGAGAACTTCTGGGTTGTCGGTCATGGTG
>CAIVXP010000257.1 GCA_903909905.1 Akkermansiaceae bacterium | reverse complement strand
GAGGTCATTTTGACTTCGAAGCCCTCGCCGCTGTTTTCATTGAATTGGCGGAGGATTGGATCGCTGCGTTTCACGATCGGGTTGCAGGCGATGGCGATGCCTTTTTCGGCGACTTGTCGGGCATGCGAGCCATGAATTTTCGCCGAGGCGAGTTCCATGTCGAAGGAGATCACGCGCAGCGTCGCCATCGAGGCGAGGCCGAGGATCGCGATAAGCCAGATCACCGCCAGCAGCGCCATGCCGCGGGGTGACCGATGCGGTGAGATGGTGTGGGTGGAGGTCATTGTTTTTCCGGTGGGCTTTCGTCACCGGGGTTGAAGTTGAGTTCGGGCGGGCTCACTGAGCCACCTTGGCCGTCTTCGGGTTGGCCCTCGGGGTTTCCGCCATTCGGGTTTTGGTTTTGATTCGCGCCCTGCGTCATTTGGCGCATCACCACTTCCGGGTTGAGGCGTGGCGGGATCCAAAAAATTTGGCGGATCTCTTCGCCTTTCGCGCCCATCGCCATCGTGACTTCGATTTGCAGCGGGAGCCGGCCTTGGCTTTGCCAATCGAATTGCCATTCCATCGAGCGGCCATCGAGTACGCGCCATTCGAAATAGGAAACATCCTGGAGCAGCACGATTTCGGCGAAGGGTTTTTCCTTGAGCGCGCTCATCGTGCTTTGCTCAGAGTCTTCGAGAATTTCGTTTTCGTAGTAGCGCAGCACGATGTCGAGAAATCCGCTGCGGCGCTTGACGGTTGAGAGCTGCACCGCCTTGGCGATGCGTTCGCCGCCGGACCAGTTGAAGCCGAGTGGGACATTTTGCAGCGTGAGGTCGGAGAGGTAATGCGAGCCTTTGTCATCGACCTTCAGATCGAGTCGCGCGTTGCCGGGCAACGATGCGAAGCGGCGGCCAAGCAGCTCGAAAAACGCCTGTTGCCGCATTTCCTCGTTCTGCGTTTCGACAATCGTTTTGCCGAGCGCAAGAGAAGTGCGCGCGATGCCGACCACCATGCCGACGATCAGACTCAGCAAGCCGACGGCGATCACCACCTCGAGCAAGGTGAAGCCGCGATGCTTGCGTGATGACGATGAAATTTTCATGGCTGGTACATCATGCCATAGCGCCAGGTTTCGGCGCTGCGTTCTTGTGATCGGCCATTCTCGGCCCACCTGGCCGTGATGCGGATCCGGAACATGTCCTGCAGTTGTTGGCCTTCCTCGTTGAGCAAATCTTCGATGCGTTCGATGTTCGTCTCGAGTTCGACACCGGTTTCGCCGATCTCGATCGTATCGGAGCTTTCCTCGATCGCCGGCAGCGAAAGTGTTTCCTCAAGCGCACTGTCGAGAATGCGCGTGATGCGCAACTCGCTTTGCGCGAGCGACGCGGTGGCGGCCATGCGGTTGAGAGCAACGGTGAATCCCGTCGCAGCCATGCCGAAAACCGCGAGGGCGAGCACCATCTCGAGCAGCAGGAAGCCGGACTTCCGAATGGGGTGAATGGCGTTCATCGTGCTTCGAGTTCGCTTTCGCGGATGGCGGCGGTGAGCGGTTCGTAGGTGTCGGCCGACCAGCTTTGATCGAGCGCCAGTTTCACGGAAAGCGGTTCGCAAAGTCCCTCGGGATCAAAGCGCCAGATGTGCACATCTTCCTTCACGGTATCGAGCCATTGCTTCGAATCCCAACGGCGCACGAACACGCTCATGCCATCCTTGAGGCGGAATTCCTCGCGCGTGGCGGATTCGTCGCTTTGGATTTCCGCATCGCGCTTTTTCGATTTCCGCAAAGGTCGACCCGCTTCGGCAAGTGGCAACATGCGCACGCGGTCG
>CAIVXP010000256.1 GCA_903909905.1 Akkermansiaceae bacterium | reverse complement strand
GCAGGGGTGTTCGGCGCGCCATGCGCGGGCGGCGAGCCAGCCGATCGCGCCGTGGGGGTCGATTTCGTAATCGTAAAGCGACTTCACTTCGCGGATCGCGGCGCGGGTGCGTTCGTCGTCGAACCACATGCCGCTGATGCGTGATTTCATGTGCTCCCATGAGCCGCCGAAGAGCGCCTGCATGCGGACGAAGTTCGAGGGCGCGCCGACATCCATCGCGTTGGAAATCGTCGCCACGCTCGGGCGCGGGGAGTAGATGCCGCTGCGCAGGAACTCGGGCACGACATCGTTGCGGTTGGTGGCGGCGACGAATTGATCGACCTCGAGGCCGAGCTGCATCGCGAGCAGTCCGGCGGTGAGGTTGCCAAAATTTCCGGATGGCACGACAAAGACCGGCTTCACGCCCTCGGGCAGTTGTCGGCTACTATGGATGTAGTAGAAACTTTGCGGTACGAGTCGCGCGAGGTTGATCGAGTTGGCCGAGGTGAGGTTGAGGTTCTCGGCGAGTTCGCGGTCGAGGAAGGCGGATTTCACCAATGCCTGGCAATCATCGAAGGTGCCATCGACTTCGAGCGCGGTGATGTTGCCGCCGAGCGCGGTGAGTTGTTTTTCCTGAAGGCCGGAGACTTTGCCCTTCGGGTAGAGGATCACCACGCGGGTGCCGGGAATGTTGTGAAAGGCTGAGGCAACGGCGCCGCCGGTGTCGCCGGAAGTTGCGACGAGGACCGTGAGCATGCGTGCGTCGTCGCGGGTGAGCCATGCCATGAGGCGGGCCATGAAGCGTGCGCCGAAGTCCTTGAAGGCGAGGGTGGGGCCGTGGAAAAGCTCGAGGATGTGATCGCCGGGACCGAGGGTGACGACGGGCGCATCGAAGCTGATCGTGCCATTGACGATTTCACGCAGCGCGTCCTCGGGCACATCTTCGCCAAAGAAGGCTTGGGCTACGGCAAAGCCGATTTCCTGAAAGCTCATCGATCGCCAGCGCGACCAGAAATCGGCGCCAAGCACCGGCAGTTGGTCGGGCATGTAGAGTCCGTTGTCGGCAGGCAGCGAGCGGAGGATCGCCTCCTTGAGGTCGACCTTGAGGTCGGGGTTGTTGGTCGAGTGGTAGCGCACGGTTTGCGGTACGAGCTTATGGGAGTGGCTGCTTGCGAGGCAAGCGCGCATAGGGTGGCGATGAGGTTTGAGCGCGAACTTGTATTGGTGGCTTAAAGTTCTTGCGCGAGCGCCCTGAAGCCGAGGAAAAGCTCCTGCCAGCGGCGGCTCAGCGGGTCGATGGTATTTTTTTCCCGTTCGACGTGTGCCCGCAGTGGTTTGAGGCTGGTTGCGTACTCTGCGAGCAATGTGCCGATGGCGATTTCGTATTCGAAATGGAGATTGTTGGCAAAGCTGGCGCTGGCTTCATCGAGCCGTTGTTTAAAATCGCTGATGATTGAACGGCGGCTGATCCATGCTGCCCACAGCGCGCCTGTGAGGAATAGTGCGGCGAGCGCGCATAGCAGACCGGCAAGCCATTGGATTCCCATCGCACCGGAGCTTGCGCCGAGGAAGGTGAGTGACAGTGCGACGGCGATAAATGACTTGAGCGAGCGATTTCTTCGACTCAGCAGTTTCTCCAGCGGGTTGCGAAATCCGAGATCAATGATGCCACGTTTGGCCGAGTGTTCGATGCGACCAAGGAAGTGCTCTTGGGCGCGTGCCAGAGTATCACTCACATCATCGGGCAGATCGGAAACCGATCCGAGTTCATCCTTGGTTTTTTCGCAAAGCCTTTGGTAGTGCTCACTGCAGATTGCAGCGATCGATTTACTATCTTTGGTTGCGATTTCCATCACCGCTTGTTGGATGTGCTCGGTAAGTACCGAGTGCATTTGGATGCCGACGCGGCCGCCGGTGAACAGCCGTGCGATTGAGGCCATAGGATGGAGGCGTTTTTTCAGCCTTTTTTGTGCAATGGCGGCCTCGTGATTGAAGATGTCGGAAATCGTCTCGATATGCCCGGGGAGGCGGGCCGCGAAGCTCACACGCATGGCTGTGAAGCCATGCTCGACTTCATCGAGAAAATGTCCTTGCTGACGAATTTTTCGGGTGAGGATTTCGATTTGGTCTTCGATTTTTCGCAATGCCTGTTCGCCGCGTCCGATCGCTTCGTCGAGTGTGCGGCGCCCGGCCCCGACGGCGAGCAAGCTTTGCGTGACATGGTCGCGGAGGGCGTAAAGCCCGCGTTCGTGCGTGCCATCAAGGCTGAATATTGGAATCTCGCGCCCGAATTTTTCCCGCGCGAAAGTGGCGATGCGCGTAATGGCATCCTCATTGTCATGGTTGGCTAGAAAGATGATTTTTCTAGCCTCACTTTCCTGCAGGTTGGTGAGATGAGGCCATGATTTAGCGGCACATGGATCGCCTGCCGGCAGTGCGATAAAAATCAAGTCGGCTTTGGCCAGCGTCTCGGTGAGCAGAGCTTGCTGCGGTGCGGACGATGATTGAATGCCGGACGCGACGATCAAGTGGACATGCTTTAACAGCGGGGTTGGGTGATGGCGCTCGGCGGAGTCTTTTGAGTGCGATGTATGAACCAGTTGCTTGCCATAACGGTGATTGGTGAGCAACTGGTTGGATGACCCACTGCCCGCAGAACAAAGTTCATGGCCCGAGAGTTGGTTGAGCAGGCGCGTACGGGTGGCAGCTTCCTCGGAGATGATCACCAAGCGATGCGGGGTCACCGATTCGTAATCGGTACCGTGGGGAAAAAGTTCGCCATTGGTACTGGGCAGTTTTTCAGCCAACTGCATGGTACCCCTGATGAGGTTGTCGATGCGCTCCCGAACTGCGATCAACCGAGAGCTGAGAATCGAAGCGTCCACGCCAGGGCGGTGGTCAGGAGTTGGTTGGCGTTGCTGTGGCATTGGCCGCGGAGGCCTCGGATTTCATGGCGATAAGTTGCGAGACCGTTACGAATTGATAACCGCGGCGAAGAAGGGAATCGATCGTCGCGGGCATGGCGTCGATGGTCGGCGCGTGGATGTCATGGGCGAGCAGAATGCCGCCATCGCTGGCTCCTTGTATCAGACGAGAGCTGACGACGCTCACGCCCGGGCGCTTCCAATCGAGCGGGTCGACCGACCACAGAATGGTCGGATAGCCGAACTTCGCGTGAACGATTTCGCGCTGGCGCGGAAGGAGGCCGCCGTAGGGCGGGCGCATGGTGCGGACGGTGGCGCCGGATGCTTGTGCGATTGAGTCACGGCAACGACGAAGTTCGTTGAGAACCTCCGAGTCGCTCAATTTGCTCAACAAGCGGTGGGTCTGGGTATGATTGCCTATTTCGTGACCCTCGGCGACGGTTTGCCGTAGAATCTGGGGATAAAGGTTCACGCTGCGACCGATCACATAAAAGGTGGCCTTCACATTGCGCTCGCGCAGGATGTTCAGAAGACGTGGCGTGTTGGTCGGATGAGGGCCGTCGTCGAAAGTGAGCGCGATGAATTTTCCATTTACCGGGACGCGGGTAAATGTGATGCCGGCACTGCGATTGAAATTCGAATCGAGTGCGAGGTTAGGGTTGCGCGGTATCGGGCCGCTGAGGGAGCCGGTATTGCCTGATTCGGGCGATTGGTGGGTTCCGGGAGCAGTTACTCTGCGGGGCACCGGGTTTTTGGGAAGTGGCGGCGCTTGGGTGCAACTGGCCGCCAAGGCAGTGAGTGCGATGAAGCCGCGGCGCGTGTAGGGTGGCAGGGCTTGATGCGGTTTGAGTTCGGGATGTGGCTCCATGTGTCGATCGAAAAATTGACTGCCAAAAG
>CAIVXP010000255.1 GCA_903909905.1 Akkermansiaceae bacterium | reverse complement strand
TGCTGGCGCTACTTGATCGCAGCGTTGCTCCTTGGTGTATTAGCCGTCATGTGCAAAGCGACCACATGGGCTGTCGCAGCAGGCACAAGTACCCTCCTGCTCATTTTTCGCGACGGTTGGCCACAGTGGCGGGCATGGTTTCGCCGAGAAGAGGAAGGAGCTCCGGGCGGGACGCCTGGGCACACTGGCGGGGCCATTCTGGCCGCCGCCTCACTCTGCCTGCTGCTGCCATTCATCGCCGGCAAGCTGTGGCTCAGCCATGGAGATTCCATCAAGTCGGCCAATCCCTTCGCCCGTGAAATTATTCTCAGCAGTTCAGCGCATCAAGCGAAGTGGAACTATGGCACTTGGGAACAAAAGTTCGACCCCGCGACTTGGCAGGTCATCTGGCGTCACATCACCGACCAGTTGCTGGTGCCTTTTCCTTTCATCGGCCCATTTTTGATGCCCTTGATTCTCATTGCCGGTGCCATTGCCGCGCCAAAACGCATCGCATTGATTTTAATCTTTCTCGCGGGATTTGCGAGTGGGCCGATCGTCTTCATTAACCTTTATTTTGAACATAGCTATTATTGGTGCGCCAACGGCATCTGGTTACTATTGGCTGTCGGCGTTGCGCTGAGCGGCATCTTCGAATTCAAGCCACAAAAAATTTGGCCTCAAGTCGCAGCATTTGCGCTGGCCGCGGCCGTCGCCGTTTCAGGCTTCGTTCAATGGTTCCGCAACTACCTTCCCATCCTCACCTCACTGCCTAGTCACGAGCAGCTTGCCGAGGCATGGTCCAAACCTGTGCAGGCAATCGTCCCGCCGGAACGCACTCTACTGGTAGTGGGGCATGACTGGAATCCAAACACCCTCTACTATGCGGAGCGCAAGGGAATCGCCTATCCATCATCCGCCGGCATTCAATTCCCCGGCCCTCAGCTTACGGAATCCCTCGCGATGCTCGGGCCAGAAGAAAAACTTGGAGCCGTCGTGATCGCAGAACCCTTGCTCAGCCAAGAAAACCAAGCGGCACTTGCGAGCATCCTACAACAACTCGGCATGTCCCAAGAAGGAAGCCGTACTGCATTCGGCATCATGTTTCCTGCAGAGGATCTGAAATCTGGTCGCTCGCCACAGCGCTGAGTCTGCCCACCAAAATGCAGGGTGGCGCGATGCGGGATTTCTGCTTGAATGCCTCATCCCATGACGGCGTCGGAGTCCAAATCCCTCATTCTCATCGTCGCCTACAATGCCGAGGCGCATCTCGAAAGCGTGTTTCGGCGCATTCCGTATGACCGGCTGCCGCCAAACTGCGAGATTCTCGTCAGCGACGATGCTTCGCCGGATTCGACCTACGAGGCAGGGCGCAAGGCGGCGCTTTCCTGCCCGATCCCGACGCGGGTGCTCAAGAACCCGAAGAACCTTGGCTATGGTGGCAACCAGAAGCTCGGCTACCAGATCGCGATTCAGGAAAACTACCAGGCAGTGGTGATGCTGCATGGCGATGGCCAATACGCGCCGGAATTGCTGCCGGAAATGCTTGAGCCAATTCTTGAGGAAAATGCGGATGTGGTGCTTGGTTCGCGGATGCTGCGCAAGAAGGATGCGCTCGCCGGTGGCATGCCGCTTTACAAATGGATCGGCAACCAAGTCCTCACGAAGCTCGAAAACCGCATCGTTGGCGCAAACCTTAGCGAGTTCCACACTGGCTATCGCGCTTATCGGATCAATGCGCTGCAGCGGATCCCCTTTCACCACAACACGAACAATTTCCACTTCGATACCGACATACTGATTCAGATGCTGCGCGTTGGCGCCGTGTTCCGCGAGATCCCGATTCCCACCCACTATGGCGACGAGGTCTGCCATGTGAACGGCTGGCGTTATTTCTATGACTGCATTCGCAGTTGCTGGCATGACTGGCTGACGAAAAAAGGCATCTTCTACTGCCGCAGGTTTGACCTCGCGCCGCCCGGCGGTCGCTATGAATCGAAGCTCGGCCTGAAGCATTCGTCGCACCAGATCGCCATGAGCCTTGTGCCCGAGGGCAGTCGTGTGCTCGACATTGGCGGCGGCAACGGCTGGGTGGCGGATGAGTTGGCCGAAACGAAAAATTGCACGGTCACCATCATCGACAATTATTTCCGCAAGGAACCGGAGATCCGCCACCAGATGATCCACCATGATCTAAAGGACCCGATCAAATTCGATCTTCCTGCCGCCGATGTGGTGCTGCTCATGGATGTGATCGAGCACATACCACGTCAGGATCATGTGGCATTGCTCGATCACTTGCGGCGCGACCTCGATGATCCGCCGGCCAAAGTGATCATTAGCGTTCCCAACACCGCCTTCCTGCCGCTGCGCCTGAGCTTCGGGCTGCTTGGCCGCTTGAATTACGGTCGACGCGGGATTCTCGATGACACCCATGCGTTTCTTTTCACCAAGCACTCGTTGCGCGAGTTGATGGAGGAATGCGGTTATGACATCCAGAGTTGGCATCATACCCCAGCGCCTTTCGCTCTCGCCTTAGGGGACTCATGGTTGGCGCGCGCGCTCACCTCGCTGCATGCGGCGTTTGCACGACTGCTGCCATCGCTCTTTGCCTATCAAAATCTGATCGCGGCCCGCCCGCGACCCACTGTCGCGACCTTGATCCGGCACTCGTTCGAGAATTCGAAACCCGACTGACCTTCACTGCCCCAGATCGATCAGGCGGGCATTGCCGGCTTTTGCGACGAGGCGGCCGTCTTGGGCGGCGAGGGCATCGATGTTGTCCATGAAGTCATTGAAGCGCGGCTTCCAGATCGAGGTGTAAAACCACTCGGGGCGGGTGCTTTCATTCCAGAGCTTGCGGGTGTAGAGCAGCACGGCGTTGTCGAAATCCACCGCGATCACATAGCGGATGCCGAGGCCCTTGAGGTAGCTGGCCAAGGCATCAGGGCCTTGCTCGAAGGGTAGGCCGGGAGGCGGCGAGGATCCGCCGACGGCATTGATTGAAACCATCGGGTTGCGCTTGTAATCCAGCCAGTAGCTCGCATCGACCATGGTCAGGATTTTTTCGCCCTGAGGCACGAGCCCTTGGAGGTCGGTGTATGCCTTCTTGAGGCTCGGATCGAAAAATGGTTTCACCTCTTTGATTTGATCGGGCAGGCATTTGACTTGCTCTCCGAGTTCTTTGCCGCCTTGGCTGGCATTCACCACCATGAAGACAAGCAACGCGGCGATGCTTGCAGCGATGGGCACGCGGATCGGTTCGTTGGTGGAATCCGCAGGATATTCGGCGGCGGATTTTTTCAACACTGCGGCGATGAACCAAAACGCCAGCGGCACGAGGATCGGATAAAGGTAGCGATATTGATCGAGAAACGCGAGGGCGCTGAAGCGATGAAGGATCAGGCCGGTTGCCAACATCGTTCCCCAAAGGATCGCCGAAGTACCTTGTTTCACGGGATAAAGCGCTGCCACAGCGAGAAGCGCCAGCATGCACAAAGCCTCTGGCGCGGTGAAGAATGAGAGTGTTCCGAAGATATTTCGGATCGGTTCTTCAAACGAATAGGTTTGGTAGGCCTTGCTCACATAACCGCTGATGGGTGGCACCATTGGTGTGCCGTTGGATGCGTAAAGCGTGACCATGAACGGAATCAAAATGACCAGTGCAGTGAGACCGATGCTCAGGAAAGGCGTGATGGCACTCAACAAAGTGGATCCGCTGCGGCGGGCGATCCAAAGTTCACGCACGGCGAGCGCCGCCAAGATGAAACCCGCCATGACCGTGAAGGTCGGGCGGATGCTGCATGCGCCGGCGAGCAACAACCCTGCCGGAACAAACAGTGACCAGCGGCGGGTGTTTGCGGAATATGCGCGTTGCATCGTTTCCAGCATGCCGAGGATCAAACATCCGCCGGTCATCGCGCCGTTGGTGCTGATGCGTGGCACGGGCACAAACCAGAATGCGAAGAGCAACAGGAAGCGTACGATCGCTTGCTGGCCGCGAAGCCCGCGGGTCGCGTGGACGAGCATGCCAAACATCATCACCATCGCGATGCCTCGATCCGGCACATGACCATTGCGCTCGGCGCCGACGATCATCACCAAAGCCTGCAATATGGCCTGGCCGCCATAAGTTCCCGCCCGCTGGAAGCTGAAGGGTTCGATCAGCGTGCCGGTGCAAAGCAACTTTTCCGGCAGCATCAGGTAGCAGATCAGATCGTCATTCGGGTCGATGTGATTCGGCCATGCGATGGACGAGGCAAAGGCCAGCGCGGCGAGTAAGTAAAGAACGAGATCGGCCAGCGAGACGCGGAATGATGAAAGCGAAACCCTTCCCGCCATCAAGTGGGTCACGCCATGCAACAAGGCCAGCCCCGCACCCAGCACAATCACAGCCGTGAGTATTGGCGCGATGGCGAGCTTGAAGGCCATCAGCAATCCGCCAATCGCCAGCGTGACCGCCATGCCCCATGCCGCTGTGAGACCCCAACCGAGATCCTCAAATTCGGGTCGCCTCAAAGCGCGACGCAAAGTTTCTCCGTAACCAAAAAACGAAGCAAAGATAAACAAGCTCCAAAAGAAGACAGGGAAGTATGCGGGATGCATGCAGGAGGGGTGTTGGATTT
>CAIVXP010000254.1 GCA_903909905.1 Akkermansiaceae bacterium | reverse complement strand
TTTCCACGGACCAGAGCCCGGCACTGTTAATCAAATCGACCATCAAGCTTCCACCGCCCTCAAGCTCGAGCGACCAGCGTGCACGCTTATTCAATTCCAACTCGCCCACCTCGCGGATGCCACCCCCTTGCACGAGCCTAGGCTTCAAAGCCAGCAGGCCGCGCAACGTCTCACGGCTTGCTTCGTCGAGACGAGATTCTCCTAAAAGTTTTTCCAACGCCGAAACATCAGCGGACTCCAGCACGGCGGCGATGCCCCTCATGAGTTCCGCTGGATTGGCATGGCTCGCGACAATCGTCGTGTGAGCGGGTTTTACTTTCGGCGCGATTGGCTCGGCGCCGGACGCAGGCTCGGCGGGTGTCGGAATGAGAGAGTGCGTTTGCGGCTTTTCCTGTGTTTTTTGCGACATGCCGGGGCGAATAAACCACAATGCGATCGCCGAAACGGTCAGCACTCCGGCCAATCCCAAAAACCAATGAGGAGCTTTCATGAGAAGATTGTGAAGGGTCTGTGGGTTGATGAATGGAAAAAATAATCTCGGCAGATCACTTGTCGGGGGGGACCGATGCATCAGCGTCACTCTCAGCAATTTTTGCCTGAAGTTTCACAATTGTCCCACCTCGCCACACTTCGAGCACCACCGTCCCGCCGACGCGCGAGCTTTGGATGATGCTGAACAGTTGGTTTGAATTTTGAATGGTTTTGCCATCGATTGAAATGATCACATCCCATTGCTGCAGCCCTGCCGCCTCCGCGGGCGATCCGGGAACGACCGCCGTCACTAAGCAACCACTCTCACCGCCATAATCGAGCTGCGAGCGCAACATCAGGTCGAGGTCACGCATTTGCACACCGAGAAATCCGCGGATTGGCCGACCGCGCTCAAGAATCTGCTCGATGGCATCGCGCACATCATTCGACGGAATCGAAAAACCCACCCCTTGGAAGCCGGGGTTCTGGCGATCGGGTGAGAAAATCGCAACATTGATGCCGATGATTTCACCGCGCAGGTTCACCAGCGGTCCGCCGGAGTTGCCTGGGTTGATCGCTGCATCGGTTTGGAAAAGGTCGCGCTGGTTGTCGGAGATCGAGCGTTCCTTGGCAGAGATGATTCCCTGCGTCACCGTTTCACCGAGCCCGAACGGATTGCCGACTGCAAAGACCAACTGCCCCACCTGCACTTGGGATGAGTCGCCGAGCTTGAGCGATTGGAAGGGGCCCTCGTCATCGATCTTGAGCACCGCGATGTCGAGCAGGCGATCCTCACCGATCAGTCGCGCGGTGTAGGTTTTCCCCCCGTGCAGCGTGATGCGAAATTTTTGCTGACCGGCAATGACATGATGGTTCGTCACGACATGGCCTTCCTTCGAAACGATCACGCCCGAGCCTTGGCCTTGAGTAGGCATCCGCCTTTCGTACACGCGTCCCCAAAAATCCGCGAGGCGCTGGGTTTGGATGCCTTGCGTGTCGATACTCACCACCGACGGCACCACCGCGCGGGTAAGAGTTGCGTATTCGTCGTTAAGTCTTGAGAGCAATTCGACATTGCCGACATTGAGTGGCGGCAGCTCGGGCAAGGTAAATTTCTCCGGGCGCGGCTCCGATGTTTTTTGCGGCAGGCCCGGCAGCCAGCCCGTGCTTTCGCCATTCGCGCATTTGCGCAGGGCGGAAACCGCTCCGTAGGTGACAAAAAAAACGGCGATCAGGAAGATGGGCTTGCGAATCGAGGACAACATGGCGAGTACGGACTGGCCGTAAATTGCCAGCATTTCCCCAAGATCCAAGCCCCGAAAAAAATCGACCTCAATGATCGAGCTTGAGCTTTCGGAGCTTGGGTTCGATCACAAAGCGGCAGTAAGGGTTCTTGGACTTGTTTTGGAAATAATAGTCCTGATGGTACTCCGGCGCCGGATAGAACTCTGAGATCGCAGCGATCTCGGTGACAATCGGGTCGTCAAACATCGGCGCCGCTGCCGCTTTCGAGGCCTCGGCGGTCTTTTTCTGTTCCTCCGAATGGAAATAAATCACCGAGCGGTACTGGGTGCCGACATCATTGCCCTGGCGGTTGAGCGTCGTGGGATCGTGCAATCTCCAAAACCAGTCGAGCAATTTGGCAAAGCTGATTTTTTGCGGATCAAAAACCACGCGCACGACTTCGGCATGACCGCTCTCGCCGCTGCAAATGTCTTCATAAGTGGGATTGGGCACATGCCCACCCATGAATCCGGAGGTCACCGAATACACGCCATCGATTTGCTTCAAGGCCGCCTCGATGCACCAGTAACAGCCCGCGCCCAGAGTTGCGATTTCGGCATTCTCGGGAACTGGCGGCAGCGCGGCGGGATGATCGTTCATCGGTTTCTTGTCGGGTTCGCAGGAGGCCAGCAGCGGCAACATGCCCAGCAGCACCATCCAGCAGGATTTGATCGCGTAGGATTTCACGAGGCCGGCAATTTCGCACAGCTCGCAAATTTTACCACTCGATTCCTACCCCCTCTTCCGGGACCAGGACCTGCTCGCTAATCCCAAGGCGGTCAGCCTCCGCCAGCAAGCGTTCGACCGGCTCGTTGTGCGGTTCGTTGCCGAGTGGAAAAGTCCCGTAGTGCATCGGAATGAGCAATTTCGCGTTGAGATCGATGAAGGCTCGGGCGGCCTCCTCCGGGTTCATGTGCACATCGCGTCCGCTGGGTGATTCGTACGCGCCGATCGGCATCAGGGCGATGTCGATGTTATGCTTCACCCCGATTTCGGCGAATCCGCCGAAGTACGCGCTGTCGCCGCAATGAAAGACGCTTTTGCCGCCAGCGCGCACGATGTAACCGCCGTAATCGCGATGTGTGTCGTGAAGGAAACGCGCGCCCCAATGGTGCGATGGTGTGTGGACGATCTCGAGTTGATCGAATGACAACTGATCCCAAACGCCCATTTCATAGGTAGCCGGAAACCCGAGTTTTTTCACCAACGAGCCGCTGCCCCGCGGCACCACGACTCCCTCGCGCGCCTGCAAAATTTTGAGGCTTGGCTTGTGCAGGTGATCGAAGTGCGCGTGAGTCACCAGCACGAGATCCACCTCCGGCACGCCGTGCAGGTCGAGTCCGGGATGACGATGGCGTTTCACCGGCCCGTGCCACTTCGCCCAATTCGGATCGACGATCACCGAGTGCCCGGCGAACTGCAGAAAAAACGACGCATGGCCGATCCATGTGACGCGCACCTTGCCATCCTCCGGCGGAGCTAGCACCGGCTCGAGCACATTACCCGCCCGGCGGCGAAACATACCGGGCACCACGCGATGGCGCAAAAATTTCAAGTTGCGCACCGGCCAACCCTTTTGCGGCAGCAATCCAGAATAACGCGCAACAGGCGGCGCAAATGATGGATCATGATCCTTTTTCATTCACCCAAGCCCTTCGCGTAGACCTCGCCGCCACTGAACACGATCACCATCGGCCTGCAGCACACCTCACAATCGTAATCCACCTCCGCAGGCTGCTCCTCCGGCGGTGGTACCGCGACTTCGAAAAATTCAAAGCATGTCGGACAGGTGACCTCGGCAAAGTCCATGACCAAGCATCGCACGAAAACACCTGCCCGCCAACATCTGATCCTCCACATCCATGGGTGGGTGATAACGATTTCAGCCCACGCTCCGGAAGGAAAGCATCGCAGACCCTGGGGCGTGAGGAGCTTGATTAAGAGGCTAAAATGATAGGGCTCGCATTGCTAGTGACGGAAAAAACCCAGCAAATCAGGCAAATTCCCTCGAAATGGCCATTTTCTAAAATTTTCCGTCACTGGTGCATTGACATCCGACTTCATTCTCCTAGTCTCTGCGCCCCGCGACCCCTCTGTAGGGCGCACCATCCTAAATTTCCAACGAGGCCCAAGCCATGAGCAAACGCACCTTCCAGCCCTCCAAGCGCACCCGGAAACAACAATTCGGCTTCCGCGCCCGCATGGCCACCAAAGCCGGCCGCGATATCCTTCGCCGCCGCCGCCAAAAGGGTCGCAAGCGCCTCGTGCCGAAGGGTGCCGAGAATCCGTTCAAGCGTCACACGACGCAGCACGGATCCTAATTTCTTAACTGCCTCACGGCAACGGGCTCATATTCCGGCCCTTCGATGAGACTCCCGCGCAAATGCAGCATGAAGCAGCGTGGCGAATTCGCCCGCGTGCGCCAA
>CAIVXP010000253.1 GCA_903909905.1 Akkermansiaceae bacterium | reverse complement strand
GGTGATCCCGCCCGCTGGCATCGGCGGTACCTCAAGCAAGAGATGGATGTGATTCGACATCAGGCAGTAGGAAAGGATCCGGCAGCCAGAGAACTTTTCCTGCATGCGCATGATCGCCCGAAAGCGCTCGCGCTCAGCCTGCTCAAACACAAAGCGCCGGTCCACCACACGGCTGATGCAGTGGTAAATCGCCGGCTTTTCCGCCGAATCCTTCCACGGCGCCAACCATCGCTTGCTGCTCATGCCCCACCAATAACCACGGCCATCCCAGACGGCAAGGAGAATCTCTACAATTTGTCTGGGAAATTGTACACTTGGATGGAGCTATTGCCGAGTTTTCGTGAGGGGGCGTGAACAATGCGTAAAACTTCAAAACATGGAACCACACAAAAAATGGAGCCATGAAGGCGTGCGCAAAGCATCGTAGCAGAGTCACAGAGTCACGGTCATGGCCAGTGGGACCGCCACTCCGCCACTCCGCCACCGGCCCACGCCTCTACATCCAATTCGCCTCACGGCCTCACAAGGGCTTCAGCAGCTTGAGGAGGTCTTCCGGCGAGAGGAGTTCGGGCAGGATGACTGGTTCCTTGCCGGGGGCGATGAACACATTCACCGGGATTGCGCTGCGGCCGAGTTTGCGCAGCGCGGCTTCGATTTCTGGATTGGGATTGGTCTTGTCGGCCTTGAGCGCGGCGACGCGCTTTTGTTTCATGAGCGCGACGACTTCTTTCGTGTAGGCGCGCTTCTTGTTCACCTGGCAGGTCGCACACCACTGGGCAGTGAAGTCGATGTAGACCGGTCTTTGTTCGGCAAGCAATTTGGTGACGCGCGACTCCGACCATAGCTCCCATGTAAGGTCATGCGCCTTGGGTGGATGCGCGAGCCAAATGCCGGCGATTGCGATGACGATGACAGAGATGCCGGCGACCATGCGGCATCCACGGGATTTGTGGGGCAGGTTCCAGCGGCCGTGGATCCATGCCGCGATGGCGACCATCGTGAGACCGATGATGGGCAAAAGCAAATTCTCCAAGCCGATTTGACCAGCGTATACCCACAGCAAGTAACCCGCGGTGGCAAAGAGTGGAAATGACATCGCTTGCTTGAAGCTTTCCATCCATGCGCCGGGACGCGGCAAAAAATTCACGAGATTTGGAAAAATCGAGAGCACGAGATAGGGCAACGCCAGGCCGATCGCCATCGCGGCGAAGGCGGTGAAAAATTGTGTGGCGGGCAAACCGATCGCCGCGCCGATGGCAGTGCCAAGAAACGGCGCGGAGCATGGCGTCGCGACGAGTGTTGCAAGCACGCCGGAAAACAGCGAGCCGGCGATGCCTTGCTTCGATTGCAGGGCACCTCCAACCGAAGTCGCGCCGGCACCGATCTCAAAAACTCCGAAGAGGTTCAATGCGAGGACAAACATCAGCAGCATGAGACCGAGCACCACCCACGGGTTTTGCAATTGATAACCCCAACCGATGGCCGATCCGCCCGCCGCCTCGCGTGCGGCAAACAAAATGCCGCTCAACACGCCGAAGGAAAGTAAGACCCCCAAAGCAAAGGTCATGCCGTGCAGCGCGACCTTGCGCCGATCGGCGCCCGCCTGCTGC
>CAIVXP010000252.1 GCA_903909905.1 Akkermansiaceae bacterium | reverse complement strand
GACATCGTCAAGCAACTCAAGCTCCTCCGCCCGATCTATTCCAAGTCGACCAACTACGGTCACTTCGGCAAGGACGACAAGGATCTCACTTGGGAGCGCACGGATAAGGTCGCGGCGCTTAAGAAGGCGATCAAGTAAGGTTCAAGATTCAAGTGTTCAGTTTCAAGAAAGAGTAAGATGGCCTATCAGTCCTTTGAAGATCTTGAAGTCTGGAAGCGTTCTTGCCGTCAGGCAGTTGACGCTTATCGCACACTTGAATCCTGTTCCAAATATTCGCTTAGGGATCAAATGGAGCGTTCGGTATTGTCCGTGCCATCTAACATTGCCGAAGGCCAGGAAAGAGACTCTCAAGGCGATTTTGTCCGCTTTTTGAGAATCGCTAAAGGGTCCAACGGAGAATTTAGAACCCAAACCTACATTGCCACGGAACTTGGTCTTTTGGATAAGGAAAAGTCCCGCGAGATGATCGCCGAGTCCAAAGAAATTTCAGCAATGCTGCAGGGCCTGATTCGATCGATTCAAGCCCGCCGCTAAAAGGTAAACATCCACCATTCTTGAAACTGAAAACTAAACACTTGAAACTAAATATATGAGCTTCAACGATTACAAAGTACGCGACATCGGTCTTGCCGATTTCGGACGCAAGGAGATTGAGATTGCCGAGCATGAGATGCCGGGCCTGATGGCGACGCGCGAGAAGTACGGCAAGGAAAAGCCGCTTCAGGGCGTGCGCATCATGGGCTCGCTGCACATGACGATCCAGACGGCGGTTCTTATTGAAACGCTGGTCGACCTCGGTGCCGAAGTGCGCTGGGTTTCCTGCAACATTTTCTCGACCCAGGATCATGCGGCGGCTGCGATCGCAGCGGCGGGCATTCCGGTGTTTGCATGGAAGGGCGAGACCCTTGAGGAATATTGGTGGTGCACCTGGCAGGCATTGGTCAACCCGCAAGGCCTTGGCCCGGAGTTGATCGTTGACGATGGTGGCGATGCGACCCTGCTCATTCACAAGGGCTATGAGATGGAGAACGGATCCGACTGGATCAGCACTCCTTCGGGCAGCCAGGAAGAGCAGGTGATCAAGGATCTGCTCAAGGACATCAAGGGCAAGCAGCCCGGCATTTTCCACAAGATCGTTGCCGACTGGAAGGGTGTTTCCGAAGAGACCACCACCGGTGTGCATCGCCTTTATCAAATGGCCAACGCCGGCACACTGCTGGTACCGGCGATCAATGTGAATGACTCGGTGACCAAGTCGAAGTTCGACAACCTCTACGGTTGCCGCGAGTCGCTGGTCGACGGCATCAAGCGCGCGACCGATGTGATGATTTCCGGCAAGGTCGGTGTCGTCTGCGGTTATGGCGATGTCGGCAAGGGTTGTGCGCAGGCACTCCGCGGCCAAGGCGCGCAGGTTGTTGTCACCGAGGTCGACCCGATCTGTGCCCTGCAGGCTGCAATGGAAGGATTCCGCGTGCTGACCATCGAGGACACGCTCGGTTGGGGCGACATCTATGTGACCACGACCGGCAACAAGGACATCATCCGCCTTGAGCACATGGAGAAGATGAAGGATCAGGCCATCGTTTGTAACATCGGCCACTTCGACAACGAGATCCAGATCGACCTTCTCAACAATGCCAAGGGTGTCGTGCGCACCAACATCAAGCCGCAGGTCGACAAGTACACATTCCCGACCGGCAACAGCCTTTACATGCTGGCCGAAGGCCGTTTGGTGAACCTTGGTTGCGCGACTGGACACCCTAGCTTCGTGATGTCGAACAGCTTCACCAACCAGACCCTTGCGCAGATCGATCTTTGGATGAACAAGGACAAGTACAAGGCGGGTCAGGTCAAAGTGCTGCCGAAGCACCTCGACGAGGAAGTCGCCCGACTCCACCTCGCCAAGATTGGTGCCAAGCTTACCCAGCTCACCAAGGATCAAGCCGACTACATCGGCGTGCCGGCGACCGGTCCGTTCAAGACCGACCACTATCGTTATTGATCGGTAGCGGCGATCACCGGTCGCCGTTCTTCATCAAACAACGGCAATCCGATATCACCGGCCGCCGTTCTTCACTGAAAAATCCCCCAAACTCCCGGATGGTTCGCCGTTCGGGAGTTTTTTTTGGGGAAAATGCTTGAGTGTTTCAGAAGAAGGGATACATTGTCTCTTATGAAAAAGAAGGGCGTCAAATACAGCGAAATCGAGGAGGAAATCGTCCCGATGGTCAGGGAAACCGAGGCGCCTTATTTGATTGAGCGGGTGCGCCATGGGCTGGCGATGGGCGAGTTTCATGCCTTGCAGGAGCAGCTTGGTGTGAGTGAGGAGCGGCTTGCTGCGTTGCTGGGCATGTCTCGGGCGACTTTGCATCGCCGCAAGAAGGGTGGTCACATGGATCGTGCCGAGTCGGATCGGCTGGTGCGTTATGCGCGTTTGTTTGCGCGAGCAAGCGAGGCCCTTGGCGGTCAAGCCAACGCGCGTTCGTGGTTGGTCGAGCCGGCGAGGGCTTTTCATGGCGAGTGCCCGCTCGACTATGCCGATACCGAGATTGGCGCGCGTGAGGTCGAGGCCTTGCTGGGGCGCCTGGAACACGGAGTTTTTTCCTGAGATCGTGGCCACCTATTATCGCATCGTGCAGGCCGAGTGGGCACGCAGCGCCATGAACGGCGAAGGTGCGTGGCTGCATGGTGGACGCTGGAATCCGCCGGGTTTGCACGCGGTGTATTTGGCCGAGTCCAGAGCACTGGCCGCGTTGGAAATCATCGTGCATGCGCCGCGCGAAGTGTGGTCACTCGACTGGCGGGTCATTGAGGTCGAGGTGCCGGATGAGCTCATCCAAGCGGTGTCGATTGCCGATCTTCCGGCGGCTTGGCAGGCCTTGCCATCATCGCTGACCGCGCAAAATTTTGGTGCAGCTTGGTTGCGTGCACGAAAGGCTTTGGCGATCAGGCTGCCGAGTGTGGTCATGCCCGAAGAGTACACGCTGATGCTGAATCCGCGCCATGAGGATGTCGCGAGGTTGCGCGTGTCGAAGCCGAAGGAGTTTCGCTTGGACCGGAGGTTTTAGAGCTTTTTGCTCAAACCGCCAACTGACGTGCTGGCGAAAAAGTGGAGCGTAGCGGATTCGAACCGCTGACCCCTTGCATGCCATGCAAGTGCTCTACCAACTGAGCTAACGCCCCTTTGCGGGTGGACGGGAGGTTTAAGGTTGGGGCGGCGTGCGGGCAAGAGGATTTTCGGAAATTTTTTGCTGTTGCGTTGGGTGTTGGAGGCGAGATCCGGTTTGGCGCTTGATTGGTGGTCGGTGGTGAGCGCATCGTGAACGGGCGAGATGAAGGAGGCCTTGGAAGAGCTCGAGTTGTGGGGGGCGGATGTCATATTTGGCAGAGCCCGCGGCCTGCGTGCATTTTTCGCGCGGATGGTGCTGCGGGTTTTTTCGTGGATCTTCCGGGTTCTGGTGCAGCTGCGTTTGTGGCGTTACCGGAGTGGTTGGAAAAGGCAGGGCTACCTCGGATGCAAGGTGGTGGCGATTGGCAACATCACGGTGGGCGGCACCGGCAAGACGCCGGTGGTCGAGTTGCTGGCGAGGTCGCTGCGTGAGCGCGGGCGCAAGGTCGCGATCTTGTCGCGTGGATACAAGAGTCAGCGCCTTGATCGCCCGCAGCGTTGGCAGAACTCAAAGGGTGGGCATGTGCCATTCGATCAGATGCCGAAGGTGGTATCGACTGGCACTTCCCTGCTGCTCGATTCCAAATTCGCCGGCGACGAGCCTTTCATGCTGGCGCGCAATCTCGATGGCGTCGCGGTGTTGGTCGACCGTAACCGCGTGAAGAGCGGCCGATTTGCGATCGACCATTTGGGAGCGGATCTCTTGTTGCTCGACGATGGTATGCAGTATCTCGATCTCGCGCATGGTCTCGATGTGGTGCTGGTCGATTCGAGCGCGCCCTTTGGTACGGGTGCAATGTTGCCGCGCGGAACGTTGCGCGAGCCGCCGCGCAACCTTGAACGCGCGGGTTACATTTTGCTGACCAAATGCGATGGCAGTTCGAACGAAAAACTCATTGCAGAGATCCGGCGTT
>CAIVXP010000251.1 GCA_903909905.1 Akkermansiaceae bacterium | reverse complement strand
GCTCGTCGCCACCGATGTGGCCGCCCGCGGACTCGACATCGATGAGATCGACATCGTCTTCAATTACGACCTGCCCACCGACCCGGAGGATTATGTCCACCGCATCGGTCGCACCGGCCGCGCCGGGCGCTCGGGCCGCGCGGTGAGCTTTGTCTATGGCCGCGACATTTACCGTCTGCAGTCGATCGAACGCTACACCCGCCAGGTGATCAAACGCGAACGCATTCCCTCGGTCGAACAAGTCGAAGGTCGTCGCGCCGATCTGATTTTTGATAACCTCCGCGAGCGACTCGAAAGCGGAAAATTCGATGCCTATCAGGACAACATCGACCGCCTCCTCGAACAAGGCCACACCCCCACCGACATCGCCGGCGCACTCGTCACGATGCTGCGCGAAGCGAGCGGCCGCGAAGGGTCGCCGATCGAAGAGGACCGCGAGCCGGAAAAACCCGCACGCGGCGGCAAGGTTCGCGACGCGCGACCATTCGAGAACGATGAGCGTGGATTCAGAACCGAACGACCGAGGCCCGGCGGCAAATTCGAACGCGGCCCGATCCCAAATGAAGCCGGCATGACCCGCATGTTTGTCTCTCTCGGCAAGACCCACGGCGTACTACCCAAGGACATCGTTGGCATGATGTACCGCGAAGCCGGACTGCCCGATGGCAGCCTTGGCCGCATCACGCTTTTCCCGAAACACTCGCTCGTTGATGTGCCGGAGCAATTTGCCGATCAGGCAATCCGCAACACCCGCAATTCCAAACTCCGCGGCAAAGCCTTCCGCATGGATGTCGACCGCGGACCTGTTTGAAAATCGACGATCGGAAATCATTCATTTTACGAGGCGACAAGCGCGCTTGCGGTTGACCCGTCACGCGTCAGCTCATAGTTTTCCCGCGCATCATGAATCCCACCACGACAGCCTACGGCACATGGAGCGGCGGACGCTTCATGCACTTTGGCGAGACCCTCGATGAGTACCGCTTCATCCAGTGCATCGAGACCGCCTATGAATCCGGCATCCGCACATTCGTCACCTCGGATGTCTATGGAAATGGCAAGGCCGATGAACTGCTCGGACGCGCGCTGGCCGGCATTGATCGCTCGACTTACTCGCTGGTGGGAATGATCGGCCACGATTTTTATCAAGGTCAGCGCCAAGGCTCACGCGGCTACCCGCGCTTCACCGATCCCGAGCTCCGCGGGCCTGAGGGCTACGCCGACTTCGTGCACATGGCGACCTCGAAGGAACTCGAACGCTGCGGCAGCGATCACTTCGACCTGCTGATGCTGCACAACCCCGACGAGAGCGGCTACACCAGCGAGGTGCTTTGGCAGGCGATGAAATCCGCCAAGGACCAAGGCCTCACCCGCATGCTCGGCATCGCACCCGGTCCGGCCAACGGCTCCTCGCTCGACCTCGTGGGATCTTTCGAGCGCTTCGGCGAACTTATCGATTGGGCGATGCTCATTCTCAATCCGCTCGAGCCATGGCCGGTCGGACTCACGCTTCCCGCCTGCGAAAAGCATGGCGTGAAAGTGATGACCCGCGTCGTCGACCACGGCGGCGTGTTTCACGATGACCTTACCCGCGAAGGCCACATTTTCAAGCCAGGCGACCATCGCAGTTATCGTCCCGAAGGTTGGGTCCAGCACGGCATGGACAAGGCCGATCGCATGCGCCCAATCGCGAAAAAACACGGACTCACGATGATCCAGTTTGCATCGATCTGGAACCTCAGCCACCCGGCGGTCGAATGCGTGGTCCCGACCTTCATCCAGGAAGCAGGCGATGGCGCGCGTCCAATCGAAGATAAAATCCGCGAGTTTGCCGCGCTGCCCGACATCCGCCTCAGCGCCGAAGAAGTCGAAGCCGTGCGCATGATCGGCGACAACACCCGATGCATGACCCTCAAGGGTGCCAGCAAACGCCACAGCACCAGCGAGCGCCCCGACGAATGGCCCATGCGTGAGGACCTGCTCGCCACCGCCGGACGCTACGGCCTCGGCACCGATTGGTAATTTTTTCTTCATCATGCACCTCGTCGCCATCGTCGCCATGACCACCGATCGCGTGATCGGCCGCAATGGCGCGCTGCCCTGGCACTTGCCCGAGGACCTCGCATTTTTCAAACGCACCACCAGCGGTCACCCGATCGTGATGGGCCGCAAAACTTTCGAGTCGATTGGACGCCCCCTGCCCAAGCGCCGCAACATCGTGCTCACCCGCGATACGAATTGGTCCGCCCCCGGCACAGAGGTGATCCACAGGCCGGAAGAACTCACGAAACTTCCGGACATCAGCGGTAAGGTCTACCTCATCGGCGGTGCCGAAATCTATCAGGCCTTTCTCCCGCACACCGACGAAATCCTCGTGACTCATGTGCTCGAATCCCACGCTGGCGACACCTACCTGCCACGCTTTGAAGATGAGTTTCCACACTCGACGCTCATCGAGACTCATCCGCAATTTGAGATTCGTCGCTGGACGCGCAAACCACTTTGATCCGGCTCACTCGCCGATCCAACTCAAGCGAAGCAATTCGCGAAGCCTCTCCGGATCGGTCGCTGAGGTCTTGGCCACAAAGCCCCGCGCATGCGCGAAATGCACATCGTCGCATTGACCGATGCGGGTGAAATCAAGTCGCGGATGATCATTGTGACGCGAAAGACCATAGCCCCTGCTGCGCCGATCGGGATATGCGAGGCCAATCACATTCTTTCCGTTGGGATGTCTCTCGAGGTAACGCCCAAGGCCCGATGAAGGCTCCTCCGGCAATGGATCAATGCGTGGAAGGTAAAGAATTTTGAATGAGCCCGAGTCGGTATCAATGTCCCAAAATTCGCAGATCTCTCCGATGTAATCGAGACGCTTGCGCAGGGATTTCAGATAAGCCACAAGGTCATCGCCGATCCAACGCATGATTTGCCACAAGGTGTCGCCCTGATCTAGCCTCGAGGCAGATGCAAATCGCCGCAAAAGCGTCACATCCACCGGTGAGTTGAGCTTCGCCAAGGTATCGCGCCCGATTCCAAGCCAACGCGATGTTTCCTGAGGGCCGCGCGTGTCAATCCACTCAACCGGCTCAAGCCAATCACAGAACGCCAGCGCATCTTCATACAATCCAAGATGCTGAAGAACGAGACTCAGCGAACACATCGGCGGATGATCTGCTGGAAATTGATGATGGTCGAAATTGCCCAATTCAGGTTCATGCCGACCACCGACATCCACCACGGTGATCGCAGGGTCATCCAGATCGCTGGCTGCGGGCTCCCTGCGGACAATGGGGGCAGGTTTGACGGCGAGTAGCACGCAGCAGGCTAGAAACTCGTCTTTGTGCGAGCTTCCCGGGTGGGTCAAAATCAGTGTGTGACTCATCGTACAATCGAAGTGACGTGTTGTAATACCGGTTGGACACGGTTCGCAATCTTAAGAAATTGATTTTCTCACGGCCAATCAGAGCCAAATGCTGAGGCGGCACACAAGCATCCAAAATCCGCGCTTCTCTATGAGCCAAGGCTGGGTTCAAATATCAGCAACCCGATGTCCGAAAATTTCTACCAACAGGCCACGAAGTTACCTGCGACAGCTTTCGATGTCTCATTACGCCCACCGGCGTTTTCCGAGTTCATCGGTCAGGAAAAGGTCAAAGACCGCCTGCTGCTGATGCTTGAGGCGGCCAAGCAACGCGGCGATGTGCTAAACCATGTGCTGCTTTCCGGTCCGCCCGGCCTAGGCAAAACCACGCTCGCAAATCTCATCGCCAAAGCCGCCGGCACCCAACTCCACACCACCTCGGGCCCGCAAATCGAAAAGGCCGGCGACCTCGCGGGCGTGCTCACCAACATCCAAAAGGGCGATGTGCTCTTCATCGATGAAATCCACCGCCTGCATCCTGCGATCGAGGAATACCTCTACCCGGCGATGGAGGACTTCCGCCTCGACATCATCATCGATTCCGGTCCATCCGCGCGATCGATCCAGATCAACCTGCCACGTTTCACGCTCGTCGGCGCCACGACCCGTTCCGGCATGCTCACCGCTCCGCTGCGTTCACGCTTTGGGCTCGTGAATCGCCTCGATTACTACACGCATGGCGAGCTGGCACAAATCATCGAACGCTCAGCCGGCTTGCTCGATGTGCCGATCGAGTCTGCCGGTGCGCTTGAAGTAGCCTCACGCTCGCGTGGCACCCCGCGTGTAGCCAACGCCCTGCTGCGTTGGGTGCGCGACTTCGCACAAGTCCGCGGCGAAGGCACCATCACCGGAGAAATCGCTGATGCGGCACTGGCGATGATCGAGATCGATTCGCAAGGGCTCGACGAAATGGACAAGCGCCTGCTCGAGGTGCTGATCTACAAATTCAGCGGCGGCCCGGTCGGCCTCAACTCGCTGGCCGTTGCAGTTGGCGAAGACTCCGCGACCATCGAGGAAGTGCACGAACCTTTCCTCATCATGCAAGGTTACCTCATGCGCACTCCGCGCGGTCGCATGGCCATGCCCGCAGCCTATGAAAAACTTGGCATCCCGGCACCACCAGCGACCAATCCCGACGCACCGCAACGCGAGCTGTTTTGAAAATTTACGGATTTTCGCGTTCGCGTGGGCAGCAATCCATGACATCTTGAAACCAAGCAAATGAACCAGACTGTTCAGGACATCATCGCCAACTGCCGCGAAGCAGGACTGCGACGCACGAAGGCGCTAGAGGAACTCATCAGCACGCTGCTCGAGAGTGGTCGCCCAATGACGCTGGCCGAGCTCGCATCATCGCCGCGCCTGAGTTCGCAGTGCGACAAGGCCACAGTTTTCCGCCTGCTGCAACGCCTTGCCGGACACGGCATCGTGCGCCGCCTCGGCCTTCACGAACGCGCCGCTTACTTCGCGCTGCAAATCCCAGGCAAACACAGCGACTATCTGATCTGCACCTCATGCGGCACGATCGAGCCGGTTAAAGCCCCCTGCCCGGTCCACGAACTCGAAGACGAAATTCGCAAAAAAACCGGATTCCAAAACCTCTATCACGAACTCGAGTTTTTCGGCGTCTGCCCGAAATGCGCATAAAACAAGCATCGCGATGAAACTCGATATCCGGCGTTCGTCCGAGCGCGGTCATGCCAATCATGGCTGGCTCGATTCTCACCACAGTTTCAGTTTTGCGGACTACTACGATCCGAAGCACATGGGCTTCCGCAGCCTGCGCGTGATCAATGAAGACCGTGTCGCGCCAGGCGGCGGATTTCCAAGTCATCCGCACCGGAACATGGAGATCTTCAGCTATGTCATCAATGGCACGCTCGAACACAAGGACAGCATGGGCAATGGCCGCAGACTCACGCCCGGCCAAATCCAACTGATGAGCGCCGGCACGGGTGTCACCCATTCGGAGTTCAACCCCTCCAGCACCGAAGCCGTTCATTTTTTGCAAATCTGGATCACGCCGAAACAAAACGGACTCACGCCGAACTACAGCGAATGGCATCCGACGCCAGATACGGAAAGTTCATCGAAGGTTCTTGTGATCTCCGCCGACGGCCGCGATGGCTCCGCCCGCATCCAACAGGACGCCGATGTTTACCGCATCCGGCTCACTGCAGGTGAATCGATCGAGCATGCACTGAGGCCCGGCCGCGGGCTTTGGC
>CAIVXP010000250.1 GCA_903909905.1 Akkermansiaceae bacterium | reverse complement strand
TGTTGAGGTCGAGGATTGAGGCGAGCTCTTCGTTTCCTCACTTCAAACTGAAAACTTGAACCTTCAATCTTCCCTCCCCCATCACGTAAGGAAATGAAATTGGCGTGCTGAGCCAATCCGTTGTCCGGTAACGCGTGCGGCTTTCGATCAGAATTCAGTCTGTCATATGCCTCACGCTCTTGGCGGGAACCACATCGGTCGTCATTGCGCAAGCACCTGATTCAAGGGCAGATTTTTCCCATCAGTGGACCCGCGAGCAGAAGGCAATCGCCATGAACCTTGGCATTGTTGGAGTCATAAGCGGCTACGGATTCGCGCAATGGGGTTGGGGTGAAACCGACTTTGCCTACAACAGCGAGGGATGGTTTGAATCTAATACAGATTCGGGTGGCGCCGACAAGTTGGGGCATGCCTACACCGGTGCGGTGATCACTGCCATCAGCGCGTCACTTTGCAAAGGTTGGGGTTACGAAAATGATGATGCCGCGCTGCTCGGAGCCTGCAGCGGGATGCTTGCGACCACCCTCATTGAGGTCGGCGATGGATTCTCCGACGAACACGGATTTAGCTGGGAAGACGAAGCCTTCAACGTCGCGGGTGTTAGCCTCGAATACCTGCGCCTGCGCTTTCCCGAATTCGGCAGACGGGTGCAGTTCCGCTGGGAGTATTTCCCCTCGGCCAAAGTTCGCAAAGGCGATGAAATGGATATCTTCACCGATTACGAAGGCTCACGTTGGATTCTGGCGTTTCCGCTCAAAGGGTGGATACGCGAAAGATCATGGCTCGACTGGGTCGATTTGCTCGTAGGCTACGGAACCCGCGATTTCGAGGACCGCCAAGGGCAGCTCTCCAGCCGCGGTGACCGATACCCCTTTATCGGTATCGGCATCCACATCCCTCTCGCAAAGGAACACCTCCACATCGGCGGATCCGATCGCTTCTTCGAATACTTCCAAATACCCGGTACAGCGGTTCCTTTTGCACCGTGATGAAAAATAGGAAGATGCGGGTTGCCGCAATACACTCGAATAAAAGGCGAAGGCCGCTGAATCCACTTCGAATTCAACGGCCTTCATTGGTTGCGGGAGTAGGATTTGAACCTACGACCTTCAGGTTATGAGCCTGACGAGCTACCTGGCTGCTCCATCCCGCGATTCTAACCATGCGCCTTTCGGCGCGGGGAGAAATTTCTAGGCTTGGGCTGGTCTTTGCGCAAGGGAAAAGTTTGGTAAAATGAACGATTCGCCTTTTAAAATCAGGTTTTTGGGATAGTACTTTGTTTGCTCGTACATTCGCGGGCGTATTAGAAATCACCTATACCCCACACCCTCATGTCCATCCTCAACTCCATTTTGGGTGCCCTTGCTGGCAACTCTTCCACTGGCAATGCCGATCCCCTTCAGGCCGCTCTCAGCGGACTTCTCAATCAGAACGGCGGCATCGAAGGCCTGATGAATAAATTCAACCAAGGCGGTCTCGGCGAAGTCTTCACTTCGTGGGTCGGTCTCGGCGCCAACCAGTCAATCTCGGCCGATCAGATCAACAAGATCCTTGGCTCGGATGCCGTGCAATCGCTCGCGGCATCGATGGGCATCGACGCCACCAAAGCATCGGGATTCCTTGCGGATTACTTGCCGAAGATCGTCGACAAGCTGACCCCATCCGGACAGGTCGGCGCAGGTGGCGATTTGTCGCAAGGCATCGCCGCGTTACTGCCATCGCTGTTGGAAAACCTCGGCGGCAAGCCGAGTGGTGCCGCCTGATGCTGGCCACCAAAAGCAGACTTTTCTCCGGCGGGCCATTTGTGAATGATCGGCTCGTTATGATCGCTTGCCACGATGTGAAGACGCTTGCCGATGCCAGATGGCGTGCGCTTGCGTCAGCACATTTGGATCGGGCAAAAGTGCACACCGGGCCGGCCAGAGAACGACGCGACCGTGGCTTACCACATCCGATCGCCGACTTCCTTTTCGAGTACTACCCCTACCCTTTCTCGTTTCTCGAGCAATGGCATCCGGGCCACGGCACAGCCATCGAGTGGTCGGCCGAAGCAGCGCAGGACCCCGCATTGCGTCATCTTTCGAATCGCGGCTATCGAGAGGAAAATAGGGTGCTGTTTGTGGATCCGGCGTTGATGCCGGAGAAGGAAAAGCAACGGCTTGATTGGATCTGCAGCCTGCTCGAGGCGACGCGCGATCGTGCGCCTAATTTCGCCTGCCATGGCCTGCACGAGTGGGCAATGGTCTATGGCGGCCGCAGCGTGCGGCATGAAAAAATTCTGCCGCTACGGCTTCCTCAGCAAGATATCGACAACCTTGTCGCCAGTCGTGCAATTTGCTGCACGCACCACGATGCCTTTCGGTTTTTCGCGCCCGAGGCCCGAGGCTTCAATCGTATGCAGCCGGATCTTGCGACGCGTCACGATCACGAACAACCCGGCTGTTTGCATGCCAATATGGATCTCTACAAATGGGCCGCCAAAGCGATGCCATGGTGTGGATCCGCCTTGCTGATCAAGTGCTTTGAACTCGCAGTACGCATTCGCGATCTCGACATGCGGGCCAGCCCTTACGATCTCACCGCGTGGGGTCGCGACGCGGTTTGCATCGAGACGCCAGAAGGCCGCAAGGCATACGAAAACGAACAGCGTGCCCTGGCCACTGAGGCGCAACCACTGCGCGAGCAATTGATTGTATGTATTCAGCAGACGCTGGATGCGCATCGAACATGCATCGTCCAACATTGAAGGGAAAAGAGAAGCGGCAGGGTCATTGGCTGCTCTAGGACATAGAGCAGGACGCTCCATGGACGGCCTGGGACAGGATGTCCCAGCTACGATGAAGAAAACGCTATTTCATCCACAATCCATGATCCGCTATCATCTTGGCGAGACCACGCTACTTTTCAGATTTTACCTCTCACATACCCTGCCAGCCGAGCTTTTGGCGCAGGGCCTCGTAAAACGACCAACCCTCGAGTCGCAGCAGTTGAAATGAGCGAGCCGCTTTGCGAACTTCGATGCGATCACCGTATTCCACATGCACGCTGTCGCGTCCATCGACTGTGAAAAGCATGGGACCGCAGTCATCATCCTCGGAGGACAACTCGATGGTGCTGCCATCGGAAATCACCAAAGCACGCTGACTGAGGCTGTGCGGGCAGATCGGCGTGATCAAAAACACCCCGGCCTCGGGAGCAATGAGCGGCCCACCAGCAGACAACGAATAGGCGGTCGATCCAGTGGGCGTTGCGATGATCAATCCATCGGCGCGATAATCATTGAGCATCTCACCATTCACCCTCGCACGAAGAGACACGAGCCTGCCGGTGTCGCCACGGGCAAGGGTGACATCATTGAGCGCGATGAATTTTTGAGCGGGCTTGCCCGGACGATGCCAAGTTGCTTCCAACAGCGTGCGCGTGCTCGTCGTGAAACGACCGGCGGCAATCGCATCGGCGAACGCTTTGATTTCATCATGGCGGCAACTGGTAAGAAACCCGAGCGTGCCGACATGGATGCCGGCTACGGGTTTTTCAAACTCCCCGAGCAAGGACACCGCGTGAAGCATCGTGCCATCGCCGCCGATCACCACCGCAAGATCCACCTCGCGCGCAAATGTGCCGGCCGCGATGCCATCCGCCTCGCCTGCGAGTGCAGCGGTCGATGCCTCGAGCCATACCTTGATTCCATGCGCTTCGAGGGCACGGCGCAGATCCACAAGAGCCGGCAATGAGCCGTGCTTGTGGGGGTTGGCAATGATTCCGACTTTCACTGGCGCACTAGCGATAAACGCGAATCACCAAGCTGGCAAGCCCTCTGGCGGTAGCGACGACTGCCAGATCAGCGTTTCGCTGCATCGGCCTCGATCCATGACCACAGTGAGTCGAGTGCGGCGCCGACCTTGGTCCGCGCGCCCTCGAGGTCTGGGCTGGGTGCGGCTTTGCCAAACAGGTAGAATTTGATCTTCGGCTCGGTGCCCGAGGGGCGGACAGCGAAGGAGCGGCCATCCTCGAGGTCGATGAAGAGCATCTTCTCTTTGGGGATGAGGTCGCCTTCCTGATCGTAGAGGTCCTGGCGCGAGAAATCGCGAGTGCGCAAGACCAGCGAACCATCGACGATGCTGGGCGGGTTGTTCGCGTAGGAATCGGCGAGCGCCTGGATTTTTGCAGCACCATCCGCGCCTTCCATCACCACCGACTTGCCAGCCTCGAGGTGATAGCCGTACTCGCGGTAAATGTCGTCGAGCAAATCGGGAATCGTGCAACCGAGCGATTTCGCGTATGCGGCCACTTCCGCAAACATCAGCGTCGCGCCATTCGCATCCTTGTCACGCACCGAATCCGAGCCGAGGTAGCCGTAGCTTTCCTCGCCGCCAAACACAAAGAAGCGCGAGTACTCGAGACGCAGCAGGCGCGTTTGTTCTTCGCTGAGCGAGCGGTAATCGCCCTTCTTGTCGGCCGGGATCGCGTCTTCGTATTTGCGGAGCTTCGACGAGATGTACTTGAAGCCGGTGAGCGTGTCGACGATGCCAACGCCAAAGCCATCGGCGATCGCGCGTTGAAGTTCGGTGGTGACAAAAGTTTTGATCAACACCGCGCGGCTACGGTTTGACTGCGTGAGCCAGCCAAGTTCGAAGCAGGTCTTGAGACGATACCATGCCATCAACGAGCCGATCTGATTGCCGGTGAGTAATTGCATTTCCCCTTTCGCATTGCGGACTACCACACCCATGCGGTCGGCGTCGGGATCGGTGCCGATGACGATTTCGGCACCCGATTCGATCGCGAGATCGACGCCCATCTTGAGTGCGGGAGCATTCTCGGGATTTGGTGATTCGACGGTGGGGAAACGACCATCCTGCACATCCTGTTCGGGCACGGTGAGCACTTCGAAGCCGAGGCCGCGAAGCATCGGCACATTGATGTGACCGCCGGTGCCGTGAAGGTTGGTGAAGACGACCTTGGTCGAGACACCTTGCAGCAGCGAGGGCTTCAAAAGCAGGGATTTGAGACGCTCGACATAGCGTGTGTCCATATCGGCACCGAGCACGATGATCTTGCCGCGTTCATTTTCGGGCACTGCGTCGTAGCGCTCGCTGGTGACGGCATTGACCTCGGCAATGATGGCAGAGGCGTGAGGCTCGACGATTTGCGCGCCATCATTGAAGTAAGCCTTGAAGCCATTGTCATGCGGAGGGTTGTGACTCGCGGTGAGCACCACGCCCGCATCGGCGCGAAGCTCGCGCACGGTGAAGGAAAGTTGTGGCGTCGAGCGTGGACCTTCGAAAAGGTAAGCATCACAGCCGTGCTCGGATGCGACCTTCGCGCAGAACTCGGCGAAGTCGCGCGAGAAGTGACGCGTGTCGTGGGCGAACACCAGCGACGGCTTGCGACCTGTCGATACAAACCTTTTCGCGTAGGCCACGAGACCGCGAACCGCCCGGCCGACATTGTAAAAATTCATTGTCGCAGTGCCGACGCACGGATGCTCGGGACGTCCGTTGGGACCGCCGGCACCTTGCTCGGCTTTTGCGATCACGCGGCCAATCGTGCGTCCGCGCAGACCCCCGGTACCGAAGGCTAGTGTTTTGTAAAAGCGATCGTTCAGCTCACTCCAATGACCATCGGCCGCCAGCTCGCCGATCACGCGCGCGGCCAGATCCGAGGATGATCCTTGGACGAGGGCGTCGATGTTGGTTTTTGCCGATGCCAGCAATTTACCATCGGCCACAGCAGCGGTGAGAGTCGCATCAAGGTTGCTCATGTCGCCGAGGATCATAGGCGAGAACCGCCGCATGGCAATGCCGCCCGTGAGGGAAATTTCACTCCTGTTAGGCGCTCAAATCCGGTCGAGAAGCACATCCTCGCCCAACACCACCAAGTCCAACGAGCCCTTAAGCGTCTTGTCGAGAAATGGCGTGTTCTGCGATATCGACTTCATGAACTCGCGGGTGAAGGTCGTCTCACCGGCTGTATTGAAAAGCAGCAGATCGGCGGCGGATCCTTCCTTGATCGCGGGAACCGGCAGACCCATCAGGCGGCGAGGTTCGGCGGCAAAGCGCTTCACCACGAGGTCCCAGCCAAATTTGCCCGTTGCGACAAAGTGGTGGTACAGAGAAACAAGCGCCGTATCGAGGCCGGTGATGCCATTCGGGGCACTGACAAAATCCAGTGACTTTTCGAATGGCGTGTGCGGCGCGTGATCGGTGGCGATCAGGTCGAAGGTGCCGTCGATCAAGCCCTCGAGCAAGGCCGCGTTGTCCGCCTTGGTGCGCAGCGGCGGGTTCATCTTGTAGTGGGTGTCGTAGTCGCCGATGTCGTCTTCGCAGAAAATCAGGTGATGCGGTGCCACTTCTGCGGTGACCTTCACATCGCCGCGCTGTTTCCACCAGCGG
>CAIVXP010000249.1 GCA_903909905.1 Akkermansiaceae bacterium | reverse complement strand
TTCACTCATCGGCCCAGGACTTGGAGTGTTTGGAAAATTTGAAAAAATTCTTAAACATTTCCGAAATTTCACGCCTCCAGGTCCGTTGCGATGCGGAAGTGCTTGGAATCGCTGGATTAAAAATTTTAAGCGCTACACCTGTGACCGGCAATTGCGGCTTGGCGTAGGGCGAATCGGCCTTAAAATCGGCTCGTGAGCGAGCGATTAAAAATAGATCTGGCGACTCTGCCAGAACAGGGGAAGAGCTACGAGGGTGAGTTGGGTGCTGAAGTTTTCGATTTGCCGGAGGGCGACGCAAAAGCCTTGGGAGCCTTAAAATACAGCCTTTGGGCCCAACGTTTCGGTTCCGAGCTATTGCTCACCGGCAGTCTTGAAGCACCCTTCGAATTTACCTGTGTGCGGACCCTGCACCCCTTTGTTCAGACCATACGGCTCGAAAATTCGGCCATTTCCATCGAAATTGATCAAGCGGGCGAAATCGATGCCAGCGATGCCCTGCGTGAGGAGGTCTTGATCCACTTCCCGATCGACCCGCGCTGCGACGAGGGTGATGTGCCCCAACACTGCGAAATCGATCCTCGATATTTATCGGTGGACAAACCCGCCGAAGATACTGTACCCACTCCGCCCCGCGGTGCGGGAGTCGACCGATGGTCGGCCCTCGACCAACTCAAGGACCTCAAGGACCAACCCTAACACGAAGCAAGACCATGGCCGTTCCAAAGCGCCGCCAATCCAAAAGCCGTCAGAAAATGCGCCGTGGCGCCAAGCGCTGGCGTGCACCGATCTTCAAGAATTGCCCCGAATGCGGCAGCAAGGTGCCATCGCACATCGCTTGCCCGTCCTGCGGCTACTATCGCGACCGTCAGGTACTCGATGTCGAGGCGCTATAAGCTACGCTCGAGGACTTTTGACGGCCCGCGCATCGGATCGTCGCTCCGTCATTTGAGCGACACCGCGTCGTGACCGATCAGCTGTCTTAGCCCGCGCATTGAAAATTTCCTAACCATATGAAAGTCGCATTGGACGCCATGGGTGGGGATCGCGCTCCTGCCGTGAATATCGGCGGCGCGATAGATGCGTTGAGGTATTATCCGAAGTTGCAGCATCTGTATCTCGTCGGCGACGAAGGAGTGCTGACACTCGAATGCGCCAAACAAGGTCTCGACCTCGGTGATTCGAGAGTGAGCATTGTGCACGCGGCTGAATCGATTGGCATGTCGGAACCTGGCGCAAAGTCGGTGCGTCGGAAGAAACAATCGTCGATCAACATCGCCATGGAAATGGTGAAAGAAGGTCGTGCCGATGCATTTGTTTCGGCTGGCAACACCGGAGCCGCCGTGGCTTCGGCGACCTTGAAATTGCGCACGCTTCCTGGCGTGGATCGCGCGGGAATCGCCACAGCAATCCCCAACGAGCACGGTCTTTGCCACATACTTGATGCGGGCGCCAACCCCGAGGCGAAGCCCGAGCACCTTGTCGCCTACGCGGTGATGGGTACGGCATTTTCACGCAATGTTCTGGGTGTGAAAAACCCGAAGGTCGGCCTCATGTCGAATGGTGAGGAAGATGAAAAGGGAACAGCTTTCACCAAGGAAACCTTCAAGCTCCTCAAGCAGACTCCGGGCATTGAGTTTGTCGGCAATGTCGAAGGGCGCGACCTCTTTGAAACCGAGCTTGATGTCGTGCTTTGCGACGGCTTTGTCGGCAATGTGATGCTCAAGACCGTGGAGGCCACCGCGAAGGCGGTTTCCAAATGGCTCAAGGCCGAAATCAAAGGCAACCCGTTGCGCCTTTGCGGTGCGATGCTCGCGCGAGGAGCCTTCAAGGCGCTCAAGGAAAAAAGTAGCTACGAAACGTATGGCGGCAGCCCGTTGCTCGGCGTGAATGGTGTGGTCATCATTGCCCACGGCTCATCGTCCTCGCTTGCGATTCGCAACGCCGTGCGCGTTGCGATGGAAACCGTTTCCGTAAAGGTCAACACGCGCATCGAGGAAGCGATGGCGACCTTGGCGCCCAAAGAGGTTGCCGCCGATTAATCGAAAGACGCCCCCTGTGGATGATGCGTCACAATCGGACTTGGAAAAATTCGCGCTTGTGAGCGAACCCGGCTGGTTCCAATCTCACGCCGCATGAGCGAGTTGAATTCCGAAGTCGATGTCAGCATCGCAGGCACTGGCAGCTACGTGCCCGAGCGGGTCCTCACCAACGACGAGCTCGCCAAGATGGTTGATACCAGCAACGAGTGGATCCTTACCCGCACCGGCATTCGCGAGCGACACATTGCCGCTGAAGGTGAATACACTTCGCACATGGCAAGTCACGCGGCACGACGTGCCCTTGAACAAGCGGGGATGCAGGCTTCGGAAATCGAATTGATCATCGTCGCCACCATCACGCCCGATACGCCGACGCCAGCCACCGCGTGCCATGTGCAGCAACAGATTGGTGCCAACCGCGCGGTCGCTTTCGATATTTCCGCCGCCTGTTCGGGATTTCTTTACGCGATGAAAATCGCCAAGCGCCTGATCTCGGATGGCGCATTTCAAAATGCCCTGATCATTGGCGCAGAAAAACTTTCCACCGTCACCAACTGGCAGGACCGCACCACCTGCGTGCTGTTCGGTGATGGGGCGGGGGCCGCGGTGCTGCGTCGCTCGCAGCCCGGCGAAGGTGCCATCGTCGCGACCGAAATGGGAACCGACGGCAACCTCACCCATTTGCTTGAAATTGCCGGCGGCGGCAGCGCTTGCCCGATCACCGCCGCGAATGTACACGAAAATCTCGCCACCCTCAGCATGCAGGGCAAAGAGGTTTTTAAACACGCGGTCACACGCATGAAAGAGGCTGCGGAAAAAGTCATCGAACGTGCCGGATGGAAGCCCGAGGAAATCGCCTGCGTGATCCCGCATCAGGCAAACCTGCGTATCATCGACGCGATTGCCGACCGTCTTGCCGTGCCCAATGAGCGTGTCTTCGTGAATCTAGACAAGTACGGCAACACCTCGGCCGCTGCTGTCGCCATCGCGCTCGACGAAGCCAACCGCAAAGGTGCCTTCCATCGAGGCGACCGCATTGTGCTAGTGGTTTTCGGCGCCGGCCTCACGTGGGCCGCGGCTGCCATCCGCTGGTAATGATCTTGCGGCTCGGGCCAAGATTAGCGCTGAAACGCGCCTGAAATTACCGCGGCGGAGAAGTACGAGGACTGGGACTCGAACCCAGGACCAATTGGTTAAAAGCCAACTGCTCTACCAACTGAGCTATCCTCGCATTGATGCTCCGGCAGGCGGGGCAGAAGGGTTAGTGAACATCCGCTCGGCATGCAAGCGGATAATTGAATTTTTCCCTATTCCCAAAAAAGCGAATGACCGCGACGGAGAAAAATTCCGTCGCGGCCACACACCCATCAACCAAAACACATGAAAAAAAGATCAGGCACCCGCCATGCCGGGAGCAAGGGGCTTGGGAATGGGTTTCTCCTTCTTGCGAAGGGCGCGGCGCATCTTGGTGAGCGCGGAATTCTGCAGTTGGCGGATTCGCTCGCGGGTCACTCCAAATTCACGGCCGACCTCTTCAAGCGTCAGCGCCCTGCGGCCACTCAGACCGAAGCGTTCGTCGATGATCTTGCGCTCGCGCTCGTCGAGCACCGAGAGCAGGCCATCGAGCTCACCGTGCAAATTCTTGTCGGCGAGCATGTCGAGCGGGTTGACTGCACGGTCGTCGCTAATGACCTCGCTGTATTCGGTCGCCTCACCTTCGTTGATAGGCGCATCAAGTGAGGTCGGGCGGTGCGAGGCCTGGCGCAGCATTGCAAGTTTGCGGCGTGGCACGCCGATTTCATCGGCCAATTCCTCGTCGGTCGGCTCGCGTCCGAGCGCTTCGGTGAGAATCGCGGCAATGCGGCGCATCTTGGCGATTTTGTCGACCATGTGGACGGGCAGGCGAATGGTTTTCGACTGATTGGCCAGAGCGCGCTTGATTGATTGTTTGATCCACCACGCGGCGTAGGTCGAGAGCTTGCCACCCTTTTCCGGATCGAAGCGCTCGACCGCCTTCATCAGGCCGATGTTGCCCTCCGAGATCAGGTCGGTGACCGACATGCCGTAGTTGGCGTAGTCCTGAGCGATTTTGACGACTAGGCGTAGGTTTGCACGGATCATGTGCGACCTCGCCTCGGGATCACCATTCCGGATG
>CAIVXP010000248.1 GCA_903909905.1 Akkermansiaceae bacterium | reverse complement strand
GGTCATGGTCATTTCGCCGATCTCACCCTCCTGCGCCGCATGGCCGGATCTGGTGAGGCGGCGCTTTCCTTTATCGAAAAGCTCCATGCGCGGATCGTGCCGGCTTATCATGCGGAATTCCGCCAACTCGCGCAGTACAAGGCGGCAAAGACCGGCGAAAAAGCCGATGCCTTGCAGCCATGGGAAACTGCGTATTGGGCCGAACTCCAGCGCAAGGAAAACTACGATCTCGATGATGAAGCATTGCGTCCCTATTTCCCGGTCGATGGCGTGATGGCCGGCATGTTTGAAATCGCCTCGCGGCTCTTTGGCATCACCATCCGCCAATGCGAAACGGTTTTCAACGATAACGGTGAAGCGTCATCCAAAGTCGAAGTTTGGCACCCGGAGGTTTCGTTTTATGAAATCCACGACTCCGACAGCGGCGCTCATCTCGGATCGTTTTATGCCGACTGGCATCCGCGCGAATCGAAGCGCGGCGGTGCGTGGATGAACACGCTGCACACCGGTCATCCGGGCGAGCCACACCTCGGGCTGATCGTTGGCAACATGAGCCCGCCGGTCGATGGCAAGCCGGCATTGCTCACGCATGGTGAGGTCGAGACGATCTTTCATGAGTTCGGCCATCTTTTGCATGGCATGCTCAGCGAGGTGCCGGTGCGCTCGCTCGCCGGAACGAATGTCGCATGGGACTTCGTCGAGCTTCCCTCGCAGATCATGGAAAACTTCTGCTGGGATCGTGAATCGCTCGACCTGTTTGCGCGTCACTTCGAAACCGGCGATACGATTCCCGAAGAGCTCTTTGCCAAGATGATCGCCGCGCGAAATTACCTAAGCGCCTCGGGTTTCATGCGTCAGCTTTCGTTTGCGAAGCTCGATCTCGAACTCCACATCCATTACACGCGATGGCTTGGTGACGAGCTCGATGCGGTCGATCGCGAAATCCTTAAGGACTACCGCGCGCCACTCAAGACCGAGACCCCATCGATGCTGCGACGCTTCGGTCATTTGTTCTCGAGCTCGACCGGCTATGCGGCCGGCTATTACTCTTACAAATGGGCCGAGGTGCTCGATGCCGACGCCTTTACCCGCTTTCAAAACAAAGGGGTCCTCAACCCCGAAACCGGCCGCTCATTCCGCGAACATGTCCTGAGCCAAGGCAACGCCGCGCCCGCCGAAGAACTCTACCGCCGCTTCATGGGCCGCGATCCCGAACTCGAACCGCTGCTTACACGCGCGGGGTTGGGATGAGTGAGATTCAAGACTACAAGAATCAAGAGGCTAGATAAGAAGGGCGAAGAAGCGGCGGCTTCATCTGCACTAATAACTTCTAACTCTTTTCCCAATTCTCAATACGCCACTTGCTTGGAGGCTTTTTCCTTTTCCTTGTCGGCGTAGCGGTCGAGGCGGTTGGAAAGGATGAAGAAGGTGGGGGCCCAGAGTCCGACGAAGATGCCGAAGAGTTCGCCGTGGGTGCGGAGCTCGAAGGTGGTGGCGCGTCCGCCTTGGATGAACCAGATGGCGATCGAGCCGCCAATCGAGGCAAAGCCGAGGATGAAGCAAAGTCCGCTGAGCCATTTGGTTCCTGTCGCATTCATAAGAATGCAAGTTGGCTCTGCTGATGGATTGATCAACCGGAGAACTTCACGCGATGGCGTGAGGTCGGGGAAACCGCGTGGCATGGCTGGTGCCATGTGGGATCACATTTCCAGCAGCAGGCGCGCGGGGGACTCGAGGCTGTCCTTGATGCGGATGAGGAAGGTCACGGCTTCCTTGCCATCGACGAGGCGGTGGTCGTAGCTCAGGGCGAGATACATCATTGGGCGGATGACCACCTGGTTGTTGATGGCGACCGGGCGTTGTTGGATCGTGTGCATGCCGAGGATGCCGGACTGCGGGGGATTGAGGATCGGCGTGCTGAGGAGCGAGCCGTAGGTGCCGCCGTTGGAGATCGAAAAGACGCCGCCTTGGAGGTCCTCGATGGTGATTTTGCCATCGCGGGCCTTAGTGGCGTAGTCGAGGATGTCGCGCTCGATTTGAGCGAAGGATTTTTGATCGGCGTCGCGGATGACCGGAACGACGAGGCCCTTTTCGGTGCCGATCGCGACGCCGATGTCATAGAAGTGGTTTTCGATGATGTCATTGCCTTCGATGCGACCGTTGATGGATGGTACCTCTTTGAGCGCTTGGGCGACGGCTTTCACGAAGAACGACATGAAGCCGAGTTTCACGCCGTGTTTTTTCACGAACTGGTCTTGCAGCGATTTGCGCAGATCCATGATGGCGGACATGTCGACCTCGTTGAAGGTGGTGAGGATCGCGGCGGTTTGCTGGGCGTTGACCAGATGGGTGGCGATCTTGCGGCGGAGCATCGACATCTTGCGGCGGGTCGTGCGGCCTTCGGTCACGGCACTGGAAATTTCGCGTGCGGCAGGAGCGGCGGGCAGCGTGATCGCTGGCTTGTTTGGCGCTGCTGGAGTTGGCGCTGCTGGTGCGATAGGCTCGGCGGCTTTTGCCGCAGGCGCGACTGGTGCCGGGCTTGGAGCAGTGGGTGCTGTGGTGGGTGTAGAAATTGGGGCAGTGGCCTGAGCGGTATCGACAGTGGCGATGAGCGTGCCGATGCCGACCTCCTCGCCTTCGGGTACGAGGATTTTAAGCGTGCCGGATGCAGGGGCTTCGAGTTCGTTGGAGACTTTGTCGGTTTCGAGCACGACCAGAACTTCCCCTTTGCTGACGGCGTCGCCGTCTTTTTTGCGCCATGAAGCGACATTGGCGGAGGTGACTGATTCACCGGAGGCGGGGATGCGGATTTCGACATTCGCGCCAGAGCTTGGTGAGGTCGGTGCGGCGGGTGCGGGTGGGGTAGGTGTTGCAGCAGGTGATGGAATCGCAGTGGCTGCGGGTGCGGGCGTAACAGCTGCGCTGCTCGCACTGGCGGTACCGCCGATGCGTGCGATCAATGCGCCGATCGGCACTTCTTCGCCTTCGCCGACGAGAATTTCGAGCACGCCATCAGCGGCGGCTTCTAGTTCGTTGGAGACTTTGTCGGTTTCGAGCGTCACTAGGATATCACCTTTGTGGACCGTGTCGCCGTTTGCCTTGTGCCAGCGCGCGACATTGGCGGAGGTAACGGATTCGCCGGAGGCGGGAACTTTGACATCGGTGCTCATAGAGATGGAGAGGGAATGGATGAGGAGGGAAATTTTTTCAGAGTGTGAACGCTTGCTCGAGCAAGGTCTTGTGTTCGCGGTAGTGCATGGCCTTCGAGCCAGCGGCGGGGCTGGAGGCGGATTCGCGTCCGGCGTAGATCAGATTGATGCCAAGCGTGTGTTCCATGCGCGGGCGGATGAAGAACCACGCGCCCATGTTCACCGGTTCTTCCTGGCACCAGATAAACTTCGACGCATTTTTGTACTGACCGGTCATCGCTTTGATCATGTCGCGATGGAACGGATAAAGCTGCTCGACGCGCAGGATGGCAGTGTCCTCGGCGCCGCGTTCTTGGCGCTGGGCGGCGAGGTCGTAGAAAACTTTGCCCGTGCAGAAAATCACGCGCTTGATCGAGCTAGGGTCTTTGACCGGTTTTGGGTCAGGGAGGATTTCCTGGAAACAGGAACCTTCGAGGAAATCGCTTTCGGGCGAGACCGCTTCGGGCCGGCCGAGCAGGCTCTTGGGGGTCATCAGGACAAGCGGCTTGCGGAAGTCGCGATGCTTCTGGCGACGCAGTGCGTGGAAGTATTGGGCGGGGGTGGTGAGGTTCCCGATGATCATGTTTTTCTCCGCGCAGAGCTGCAGGAAGCGTTCCAAGCGTGCGCTGGAGTGCTCGGGACCCATGCCTTCGTAGCCGTGGGGCAGAAGCATCACGAGATCGCTGGGCGTCTGCCACTTTGATTCGGCGGAGGAAATGAATTGGTCGATGATTACCTGGGCGCCGTTGGAGAAATCGCCAAACTGCGCTTCCCAAAGTGTGAGCATCTTCGGGTAGGACAGCGAGTAGCCGTAATCGAAGCCGAGCACGGCGAATTCCGAGAGCAGCGAGTTGTGAACGCAGAACTTGCCTTGATCCGGCGCGAGGTGGTCGAGCGGAATGTAGCGCTCGGAGTTTTCATAATCGTGAAGTACGACATGGCGCTGCGAAAAGGTGCCGCGGCCGCAGTCCTGACCCGAGAGGCGCACGGGCGTGCCTTCCATGAGCAGCGATCCGAAGGCGAGTGATTCGGCGAAGGCCCAATCGATCGGGCCACCTTTTTCCAAGGCCTCGACACGACGCGGGATGAAGCGTTTTTCGAGTGTGGGATTGAGATGAAATTCGCGCGGGACGCTGGTGATGACTTGGCCGATGTGCTGGTAGCGTTCGCGATCGATGCCGGTGGCGATGGGTGCGTGCGAGTACTTTGGTTGCACGACGCCGGTGGATCCGCTGAAGGCGGTGCGCTCACCGGTCTCGCTGAGCGCGAGCATTTTTTGGTAGCCTTCTTCGAGGTTATCCCAGATCGATTTTTCGATCGATTCCAGTTCCGCCTGAGTCACGGCGCCGTGGGCGAGCGATTCGTTTTTGATGAGAGCGCCGAAGGTCGGACGCGCGGCGATGTTTTTCGCAATAAGCGGTTGGGTGAATGCTGCCTGATCCGTTTCATTGTGGCCTTGGCGGCGATAGCAGTACATGTCGATGACGATGTCGCGGCCAAACTTTTGGCGGAACTCGATGGCAAACATTGCGGCCCAGTAGAGCTCCATCGGGTCCTCGCCATTGATGTGGAGCACTGGGGCTTCGATCATCTTGGCGACATCGGTCGCGTAGGCCGACGAACGCGCGTCAGCTGGCACCGTGGTAAAGCCGATCTGGTTGTTGATGATGATGTGGATGGTGCCGCCAGTGCGGTATCCGGGGAGTTGCGAAAGGTTGAGAACTTCGGCGACCGAGCCTTGGCCGGCGAAGGCCGCATCGCCGTGAAGCAGGATGGGCAGCACTTGGCCGCGATCGATTTCGGGTCCGCCTTCGCTGAGCACGCGTTGGCGGGCGCGGGCTTTGCCTTCGACCACTGAGTTGACCGCTTCGAGGTGACTCGGATTGGCGGCGAGGCTCACGCGTACTTTGCCATCGGAAAACTCGCGGATGCTTTCGTAGCCGAGGTGGTATTTCACATCGCCATCGCCGGCGACGAGATCGGGCTCGTAGTTGGGAGTGAATTCGTAGAGCAGCGTGGTGATCGACTTACGAACGAAGTTGGCGAGCACATTCAAGCGGCCACGGTGGGACATGCCCATTTCGATTTCGCGCACGCCATTCGACGGGCAGGCTTCGAGGATCGCATTGAGAAGGATCATCGCGCCTTCCCCGCCCTCGTTGGAGAAGCGCTTTTCACCAAGGAAGCGTTTGCCGAGGAAGTGCTCGAAGATTTCCGCCTCGAGCACCCAGCGCAGAGCCTTCTTGCGGCGCTCGGGTGAAGCGTCGCGTTGGGTCGCGTGTTGTTCGATGCGCTCGCGGACCCAGTGGCGGATCGGCGTGTGGTGAATGTGCATGAACTCGAAGCCGATTTTGCCCGAGTAGGTGGCTTCCAGCGCGGCGACCATATCGCGCAGTTTCATTTTATCGCCGTGGCGGAAATACGCGTTCCATGCGACGCGGTCGAGATCGGACTCGGTGAGTCCGAATTGGTCGAGTGCAAGGCGTGGGTTGCGTTCGGGTTTTTCCTCGAGCGGGTTGATGTGTGCCTGCGTGTGGCCGAGCGTGCGGTAGTTGTAAATCAGCGCGACGACCCTACCGAAGAATGCGAGGTCGGAGTCCGACGCTTGAGTGGCAGTGGCTGGAGCACCTGCCTCAGGCGCGCGGCGGGGTTGCGCGGTGCCGAGTTCAAAGCCTTCAAAAAATGCTGCCCATGTTTCGCCAACCGATTTCGGATCCTCGCACCACTGGGAATATTGGGCCTCAAGCAAATCCGCATTCTGCCGCACCGAAACCGTCGAGTTCATTGGGGTATTTGGAAATTATAAGGCGAGCCTGCGAATTTACCGCTTGGCCCGCCGCGCGCGGCCATTCAATAAAGGGCTCGCCCGATGGAGTCAACCGCGCAACCGCGTGATTCCTTGGAATTTCCCGCCTCACGGCAAAATGATCCAGGTCAACCAACTCACCAAACGATACGCTCGCCACGAAGCGGTGCGCGGTATCGACTTTTCGGTCGAGCGGGGAGAAATCGTCGGGTTCCTTGGTCCGAATGGCGCCGGCAAGACCACCACGCTGCGCATGCTCACCGGGTACCTGCCGCCGACCTCGGGCACCGCTCGGGTGGCGGGCTATGATGTCTTTCACGAGTCGATCGAGGCCCGCAAACGCATCGGCTACATGCCGGAAAATGTTCCGCTATACGATGACATGCGCGTGCGTGAGTACCTGCGCTTCCGGGCAGGGATCAAAGGCCTCGACGGAGGAGCCCTGCGTCATCGTGTGGGCGAGGTAGTCGAGCTCTGCGGTCTGCAATCGGTGCGCCGCAAAATGATCAAGACGCTGTCCAAAGGTTTTCGCCAACGCGTTGGCCTTGCCGATGCCCTTGTGCACGACCCGGAGTTGCTCATTCTCGACGAGCCAACCAACGGCCTCGACCCCAATCAGATCCGACAGATCCGCGAGCTGATCAAACAACTCGGCAAGTCTCACACGGTGCTGATCTCGACGCACATCCTTCACGAGGTGGAAATGACCTGCAACCGGGTCATCATCATCGATCAGGGAAAAATCAAAGCCGCCGACACGCCCGAAAATCTCATTGGTCAAATGCGAGCAGCCGGCAAGTTGCAGGTCGAATTGCGCTGCGATGCGGATCTCGCGACGGCGGGCCTAAACCGGATCGACGGCGTCAGAAAAGTCACGGCCGAGCCGATGGAGGACGGGTGGAACCGCTTCACCGTATGGGTCGATTCCGAAAGCGATGCCCGCGAGGCGATGGCCAAGCTCGCCGCCGAAAGCTCGTGGCCGATGCGTTCGCTGTTTCGCCATGTCGCAACGCTCGAGGATGTGTTCGTCGAGTTGACTCGGCGGGATTGAGCTTTGGGCCTGTGACGCGGAAAAACAGCCAGCAGGCGACTTTCAAT
>CAIVXP010000247.1 GCA_903909905.1 Akkermansiaceae bacterium | reverse complement strand
CGCCTTTTGGCGCGCGATGAGTGCGGCGAATTCCATATTCTGTTTGCCGCATCGAGGCGTTCGCGTCATGTTCCGTCAAGATATGTTTCGTCTGCTTCTCGCCGTCCTGCTTGTTTCCGGCCCGATTGTCTCTGCCGAGAATTTGCCTGCAGATCCAGCCAATGGCGGCGTTGTGGAATTCAACGCTGCTTACAAGGCATGGAGCGCCGAAGGTTTTGCCGCTGCTGCCGATTTGTTCAAGAAAGCCGCGCAGCAGGAACCGGCATCGGCCGTTTACAAATATTGGCAAGGCATTTGCCACTTTCACCGTATGCTGCAGATTGAGAGCCAGCCGGGCGGCAAGGAAAATTCAAGAGCAAAGACGGCCATGGAGGCCGCGGCCGAGGCATTCGAGCAGGCCCTTGAGCTCGATGTAAACCACGCCGAAAGCCACGCGCTGCTTGCCACGCTTTTCGGAATGAAAATTCACAACAACATGCTTAGTGCCGTGCGCTACGGGCCAATGCTGCAACAGCATCAGAAAGAGGCGGTCCGCCTCGGCGCCAAAAACCCGCGCGTCAAGTATCTGCTCGGCGTCGGGCTCGTCCATACCGCAAAGGACGATGAGGACAAACGCAAGGCACTCGAAACCTTGCTCACCGCAGAAAAACTTTTTGCCGAAGAGGCCACGCAGTCGGGAGATCCGCTTAGCCCGCGATGGGGCGTCGGCAGTTGCCGCACCTTCATCGGCGTTGCCTACAAGATGCTCGGCCGCAATGCCGAGGCCATCGATTATTTCAACCGAGCGCTAGCCGAACATCCATCCGACCATATTGCACGCCAGGAACTCGCTGCGATCACCTCCAAGGAACAAGCCAAACCATGAGCGGAAAAAATGTCATCGTGATCGGCTCCGGCCTGGGCGGAATTTCCGCGGCCATCTCGCTCGCGCAGGAAGGATACAAGGTCACGATCCACGAGAAAAACCCGCAGATCGGCGGCAAGCTCAATGTACTCAAAGCCGAAGGTTATACATTCGACCTCGGGCCCTCGATTCTCACTCTTCCACACATTTTCGAGCGGCTCTTCGAACGCTCGGGTAAGAAAATGGCCGACTACATCCCGATCCGCACGCTGCGCCCGCACTGGCGGAATTTTTTCGAGGATGGCAAGGTGGTCGATCTCGATCCGGATCCTGCCGTGATGGCCGCCGAGGCTCGCAAGGTTGGCGAGGACCCGGTGAATGTGGAAAAATTTCTCAAGTACTCTGCCGACCTCTACGACCTCGTCAACGAAGGTTATTTCGAGCAAGGCCTTGATACCTCGGCGGAATTCCGTGAATTTTACGGGCTCGGAAAATTTCTCAAATTCGATCTGTTTCGCTCGATGCACGGTGGTGTTGCCAAACATCTCAAAACCCGCCACATGCGCGACATTTTCGACTATTTCATCAAGTACGTCGGATCATCCGCGCTGCACTCGCCGGCGTTCATGAACTGCATGGCGACGATCCAGTACCGCTATGATCTTTGGTATGTCGATGGCGGGCTTTACGGCATCGCACTCGGCCTGCAGCGGCTGATGAACGAACTCGGCATCACGGTGCACCTCAACAGCGAGGTGAGCGAGGTGCGCAAAGAAAACGGCCGCGTCACAGGCATTGTCGCGAATGGCGAATTTCATGCCGCCGACATCGTGATTTCCAATATGGAGGTGATCCCCGCTTACGAGAAGCTCCTGCTCGAAGACGAAGCCTTCATGCGCACGCTCGACAAGTACGAGCCGTCCTGCTCGGGCCTTGTGCTGGAACTTGGCCTCGATCGGAAATATCCGCAGCTCGCCCACCACAATTTCTTTTTCTCGGCCAACCAGAATACCCATTTCAAGACGGTCTTCCGCAAACGCCAGCTGCCGCCCGATCCTACTATTTATCTAGTAGCAGCGTCGCGTACCGACCCAACGGTCGCGCCTGAAGGCTGCGATTGCCTCAAGATCCTGCCGCACATCCCGCACATCGACGATGAACAGCCACTCACTCGCGAGGACTACATGGCATTCAAGGACCGCGTGATCGAAAAACTCGAACGCATGGGCCTCACCGACCTGCGCCAGCATGTGGTCTTCGAGCATTGCTGGACGCCCCACGACATCCGCGAGCAATACAACTCGAACAAAGGCTCGATCTACGGTGTGGTCTCCGATCGCTTCAAAAACCTTGCCTTCAAGGCCCCTAAGCAAAGCGTGAAATATCCCAACCTCTTCTTCGTCGGCGGTTCAGTGAACCCCGGCGGCGGAATGCCGATGGTCGTCCTTTGCGGCCAGAATGTTGCCAAGAAGGTGGTGGAGTGGGATCGGTGATCCTTCCTATCTTCCCAACACCGTGCACAAGTGCTGATCTTTCTCATTGCCGCTGTCGCATTGCTCTGCGTTTCGGGGTGGCTCATTGCCTCCCGGCTCAGGGCGGCGGGCTTGGCGGCGACTGCTGGCACGGGAAATTTTTCCGCATGTGGCGTTTCGCTTATCATTCCGGCACGCAACGAAGAACACAATTTGCCAAAGCTGCTTGCCTCGCTCGGGAATCAGCGGGCGCGTTTGCACGAGCTGATCGTGATCGACGATGGCTCAAGTGACCGCACGGCGGAAATTGCAAAGTCGCACGGCGCGCGGGTGATCACCTCTGCGCTATTGCCTGAAGGTTGGCGCGGCAAGACATGGGCCTGCCATCAGGGCGCGCTCGCGGCGAGCGGCGACTTGCTGATTTTCATCGATGCCGACACCTGGTTCGAAGCCGGCGGGCTCGATCTTGTACTCGCGCGCTATCGCGGCGGCGCGTTTTCGATCGGGCCTTATCATGCGGTTGAAAAACCCCACGAAGATTTTTCGCTGTTTTTCAATCTCGCGATGAGCGTCGGCACTTTGCCGCAAGGGCTCTTCGGTCAGTTTCTCATGATCGGTCGCGATGAATACGAGCGCATCGGCGGTCATGCCTCGGTACGCGGTAAGGTGCTGGAAAATTTTCGTCTCGCGGCCGCATGTCACGAACAGGGCATCGCTGTGCAAAGCATGAATGGCCGGGGCATGATTTCATTTCGCATGTATGCCGATGGGATGGCTTCGCTTGTTGAAGGTTGGACCAAAGGTTTCGCCTCCGGCGCCAATCACACTCCACGCAACTCATTGTGGTTGGTCATCGCATGGATGAGCGCGCTCATGATCCCGCCGCTGGCCGGATGCTTGAGCGGCGAATGGCTGCTGTGGGGCCCGGCCTGCGCGCTGGCGGCTTTGCAAGTCATCTGGATTGGCCGGATGCTTGGTTCGTTTCGCCTGACGAGTCTGGCTTTTTATCCATTGCCGCTGGCATTCTTCTTTGCGCTCTTCACCCGCTCGGCGATGATGTCGGGCAAAAAAGTCCGTTGGAAAGGCCGCGACATCCATGCCGACTGAGCCGTCACTTCTTGTCATCGCATTGATCAACACGCTCGCGTGGCCGGTGATCCAGCTCGGGCTGGCATGGGCATTCACGCGCATGCCAGATCATTGGTTCGCGCGCGACGCCATGGCCAAACCCTGCCCCTGTGAGAACCGATTTTTCGATCGCGTGTTGCACATCAAACATTGGAAAGACCGCCTACCCGATGCCGCGAGTTGGTTTGCTGGCGGATTTGCAAAAGCCAAACTTACCGGAAGCGATCCCGAATACCTGCGCCGATTCATTCGCGAAACTCGCCGTGGCGAACTTTGCCACTGGTGCTCGATTGCTTGCGTGGTTTTCTTTTTGCCATGGAATCCGTGGTGGGCCGATCTTGTGATTGCGACTTACGCGATCGCGGCGAACTTGCCATGCATCCTCGTGCAGCGCTACAACCGCGGGCGCTTGTCGAAGCTGCTTGCAAGAAGCGAGGCGAAGGCGTGGATGTCACGAAAGTAGCTTGAAACAAGCGATTTTCGGTAATTTTGCAAAGGTGCCTTGAGGCAACGCGTGGATCTCATTCGCTAGCCTTGATCATTCGGCACAGCCGCTCGCGCATGCCCGCTACGCGCATCAAAATTCGACAGCAAATCCGCCGCGCATTACTCTGAGCGGTTCGCATGGTCTCTCATTCGCATTTGTTTCGTTGCTCAAGCCGCCCGGTGCCCCATCGGATCTGGCGCGATCCGACCGTACGCGAGCGCATCGTCGAATACCTCGGCGGCCATCGTGTCGAAGATGCCACCTGTTTGTTTCTTGGCAGGCTGGATTCGGAAAATCCCTCGATCTTCGACCGTCACCCGCCCACCGATCTCGACAAACTTCTGGATGGCGGATGCGAACTTGCACGCTCGCTCGAGGACCGCGAATCGATGCTCATTCATCTCGACATCGAATATGTCAACTTCGACGACCCCGTTGCCGCCTACACCGATGCCCATGGCGCGTTTCTGATGCAGGAGCCGTTGGTCGAGGTCATTGAAAAATGGCTGCTGAACTTCGGAATCCGCTATCTGCATCTGGTCACCGGCCAAGGGCATCACTTCGTTTGGAAAATCCACAAGCAGTCTGCCATCGCCAAACGCATTGCAAAACTAGGCATTTACACGCCAGCCGGCGCCGGCGCACGCGCAATTGATCCGCTCTTCGCGCACATATCATTACTCATGGAGCACTTTGCGCACCACGTGAAACGGGAAGCCTCCAGTCGTTGCGAATTGCCGGTCGAGATCACCGCCCAGCATGTCGGCCCGGGCAACTCGGGGATGCGCGAAATGCTGTCCATCGACATCTCCGAATACGGCGATCCGCTTCAAAGTCGCATGATCCGCATGCCGTACACGGTCTATCGCAAGCCATGGATCTCCGGGCTCTTTGAGCGCTTCGGCATCGAGGATCGCATCACCGAATTTTTCACGCTGCCCTTGCACGAAATGGATCTGACGCGCCTGCTTGAGTTGCGGCATCATCCCGATGAGATCATCGCACTCGCGTGCCGCGCCGGGGTTCACATTCCATCCGAAGAACAAGGAACTGCACGCTTGCTTGATGATTACCTCGGCTCATCACTTGCCGGCTTTCATCGCCAGTTTTACGCCGTGCAGCAGGATCCGCCATCGCTGTGGCCGGGGGGCTATGATCGTACTCCACTCGAAAAACTTCCGCCCTGCGCCTCACATGTGCTCAGCTTCCCCAACGATCTTCTGCTCAAGCCCAGCGGCATGCAACTCGTCACGCGCAGCCTTCTCGCAAGCGGCTGGCATCCGCGTCACATCGCGGGCTTGATCCGATCGAAGTTTGAAAATCCAGCATTCGGCTGGCAGAACAAATGGGTCGAGTACGACCCGTCGCAGCGCGCGGAATTTTATGTGCGCCTTTTTGCCGGCGAGTTGGCCGAGCGACTCGACAGCGCGATCGACTTCAACTGCGTCTCGCAGCAGGAAAAACAATTTTGCTGGCATCCGCGCGGGTGTTCGCTCGACCCCCTGCGCGCGGAACTACGCAAGACCTTTCACCTCAATCCCGAAACGATATGAATGAATGGCCCTGCGGCATCTCCACCGGATGCTTCTACAAAACCGATATCCTCGAAGCCTTGCCGATGGTGCGTGACGGCGGCTTCAACCTCATCGAGGTTTGCTCATTTCCGAGCCATCTCGATTATCATGATCCCAAGCATGTGCGCGAGGCGGCCGAGCTCATGAAGTCGCTAGGCATCGAAGCCAATTCGTTTCATGCGCCCTTTGCCGAACGCATCGACATCTCGTCGCCCGACCCCATCCAGCGTGCGGAAGCCGTTCGCGAGATGCTCGCTGCCTGCGATGCTGCCGCGATGCTTCATTCGCGCTATGTCGTGCTCCATCCGGGGCCCGAGCGGGAGGGCAAGCCACCACCGGAGGAATGGTATCACCGGATGCGGCACGCCGCCGAGTCGCTCAATCTCGTCGCCGCGCATTGTCGCGACTCCGGCCTCACCCTGTTGTTGGAAAATATGCTGCCGCACCTGATGTTTGGCCATGTGAGCGACATGCTTTTCCTGCTTGGGGCGATTCGGGAAACCAATGTCGGCACCTGCCTCGATACCGGCCATGCGTTTCTATCACGCGACCTGCGCACGGTTGTTCACAAACTCTCCGGCCACTTGCGCATGCTGCATGTGAATGACAACCTTGGCGATAGTGACACCCATCTCTCGCCTGGCGAAGGGGCCATTGATTGGATCTCGCTCATCCGGCAGCTGCGCCAGTGGGACTTCCAAGGCGCCATGATCCTCGAGCTTGCCGACAGCGGTGACTGCCCGACCTGTATCATGCAACGCGCCCGTGATGCGAGATCGTATCTCGGCGAAATCATGGGGCGCTGGAAATGAAGTCGCTCTCCATGCTTGCAGGGGTGGTTGCCGAATGATGAGAATCGGCCATGTTCACTCCGAAATGGAAGAGCGATGCCCTGCAGCTGGCAAAAAGCGCGCGCAAGTTTGTGAATTACAAGCGCGACCTGCTAAAGGACAATCTTATCGCCGAAATCGAATCGCGCAGAACGGATCTGCTGTCCGCCGTAAAGTCGGGCGACAAAGCCAAGGTTATTGAGGCATCGAAGATGCTTAATGCGGCATGCCAAAACTCGCTGCCCTACGAGAAGCCGCTCAACTGGCTTGAGGAAAATGTTGAAGTGATGTTTGTGGCGATCGTCATCGCCCTCGGCCTGCGCGCTTATTGTTTGCAGCCGTTCCGCATTCCAACCGGGTCGATGCAGCCGACGCTCAATGGCATCATCGGCAAGCCGCTGCCATATGCCGAGTGGCCGTCCCTGCCGCAACGGATTGTGGAAAAAGTCCTGCGCGGCAGATCTTATGTGCGCGTCGTAAATGACGAAGACCGCTTTCTCGCGGTGACTCCACAAGGGCGCGTGGACATTCGTGATGTGCAGTTCATGCATTTCTTCAGCCGCTCGGAGTTGCACTTCACCGATGCGCCGCCTCTGCGCCTGCCCGCACCGACCAATCCGTGCACGCAGATCGGGCTCGCTGCAGCGATTCAAACCGCCAGCCGTAATGGTGGTCTTTTGCCTAAGGGCACGGTGATCTGCGAAGGCACGGTTGATTCGGGAGACTTGGTATTGGTCGACAAATTTTCCTATCATTTTCGCAAGCCCGTGCGCGGCGAAGTTTTCGTTTTCGACACGCTCGGCATTCGCGGCATTCACGAACGCAGCGGCGAACAGGCTGCGGGCTCGCATTACATCAAGCGCCTTTGTGGCATCCCGGGCGATGCCCTGCAGATCCAGCCGCCCAATCTTCTCATCGATGGAAGAATCGCCAAAGAGCCCGGCATCCAGCGCGTGATCCGCGGCGAGGGAGCCAATGCAATCAACCCCGATGGCTACGAACTTGCCGATCCGCGCGAAGCGATGGGCCGCGCCAAACCGATTTCCCAATTTCTTTCGCGCCCGGATGATGTGCTGGCCCTCGCCGACGAACACGCGCGCCCCGGCATGCGTGAATACGCCGCACTTGGCGACAACACGGGCAATTCGCTCGACTCCCGTTATTGGGGGCCGGTGAAGGAATTCAATCTCGTTGGCCCTGCCCTGTTCTCGCTATGGCCGATCACTTCCGGTCATTGGGGATTCATCCGCTAAAAAACTGTGTCGAACGCTTCGGATATCACCCGGCGCGCGAAGTCGAATCTGGCATTCGCCTTGCACATCCTGCCGCGCGAGCGTCGCGACGACATGGTGGTATTCTATGCGTTTTGCCGCACCATGGATGACCTCGCGGATGATGCGGCGCTCCCGATCGTGCAGCGCGAGCAGGCATTGCTGTCATGGCGCGAGGTTCTACTTGGTGGCTTTGCGCAAGTGACTCCGTTGCAGGCCCAAGTGATTGATTTGCGCGAACGGCGCGAAATTCCGAATGAATTGCTTATCGCGATCATCGACGGCTGCAGGATGGATCTCGAGCCACGGCGTTTTGCCACATGGGCGGATCTCGATGCGTACATTTGGAAGGTCGCTGGAGCGGTCGGCTTGGTTTCGATTAGGATTTTCGGATGTGTCGATGCGAATTCGGAAAAGTACGCCGTGGCACTTGGTCGGGCATTGCAGCTTACGAACATTCTTCGCGATGTCGGCGAGGATCTCGCGAATGGCGGCCGCGTCTATTTGCCGCTTGAGGACCTCGAGCGCTTTGGTTGCACGGAAAACGATCTGCAAAAAAAATGCGTAGGAGATGCCGTATTGGCGTTAATGGACTTCGAGGCACAGCGAGCGAATTATTATTTCAATGAAGCGGAAGCGCTTTTGCCGCCACGCGATCGCAAGGCACTTTTGCCTGCCCGCATCATGGCCTCCATTTATCGAGAGGTTTTGATGCGCATGCGCCGCGACGGATTTGATGTTTTCCACAAACGTTATGCACTTTCATCCCTGCAAAAAGTTGCGATACTGCTGCGTCATTGGATTGCAGGCTGACTTACGCGCCCTCAAAAAAATCCCCGTCCATTTTTTAGAACCATGAACAAGGCCATCCATTTTATCGCCGTTCTTTCTTTTGCCGCCATGCTCAATGGCTGCTCGCCCCCGCCCCCGCCGCCGGCACCCTACTTTATTCCAAATCCGCCCTATCCGCCCCAACCGATCGACCCCGCCGTTGTACAGACATCACAAGCTTCCGGTGTCGATGGGGCCAGCGCCTCGCAGCCCGCAGTCGGCAGCAGCATTGGCGAATACCCGATGGCCAAGCCCACCAGCAAATCCAACCAAGTCGTCAGCCCCTACGAGCCATACCACATCATTGATGTTACTGGCTTTGGCCCAGGACAACTCGCCCGCGATCCGTCCAACCGGAAAATTTTTCGCATTCCATGACGCACGGGTCGCTTGAGCGCGACGGCGCAATCGTGATTTTGCCTCTTTGACTCGAGCCGGAATACGGTTCAGATTCATTTCTGATGTCGCCCCTGGAAGCTCTGGTTGCCCTCAACATGTTGCCCCGCATTGGCCCGGTGCGTGTGCGGCGACTGCTTGAGGCTTTTGGAGATCCCGCAGCGATCCTAAAAGCGCCGGAAGAGCTCTTGAGACGTGTGGATGGCATTGGCAATGAGACGGCGGGCATCATTCGGGCGTGGCAGGATCATGCCGATCCGGTTGCGGAAATCCGCGAGGCGAAAGAGCGCGGGATTTCTATCGTGACGCAGCAAGATGAGGAGTACCCCGCACCATTGCGCGAGGCCTACGATCCGCCTTTGTTGCTGTATGTATGGGGTAAGATCGAGCCGCGCGATCGTCATGCAATCGGCGTTGTTGGCTCGCGCCGGGCAACGCATTACGGCACGCAGGCAACGCGCAAGCTCAGCTTTCAGCTCGCACAATCGGGCTTCACGATTTTGTCCGGTCTCGCACGTGGCATCGACACGGCTGCGCATGAGGCGGCGATCGCGGCAAACGGCCGCACGATTGCGGTGATCGGATCCGGTCTCGCCAAACTTTATCCGCCCGAAAACCTCGCGCTCGCGGAAAAAACCGCCAGCGGCTATGGCGCGGTGGTTTCCGAATTCCCGTTGCACACGGCACCCGACAAACAAACTTTTCCGATGCGCAATCGCATCGTTGCGGCCTGGTCGCGCGCGTTGTTGGTCGTCGAATGCCCGGCGTGGTCGGGTTCGCTGATCACCGCCAATCTCGCTTCGGAATACGGCCGACCAATTTTTGCGGTACCGGGCCCGATCGACAAACCAAGCTCCGCCGGATGTCATCAGCTGATTCGCGATGGAGCAACACTCGTGGCCGATGCCAGCCACATTCTCGACGACCTCGGTGAGCTGCCATTTGCGCAAAGCTCACAATCAGTCGAAGCGCCCGAAGCGATACCCGATCTTCCCGCAGATGAGGCCAAAGTGCTCGCGGCCCTCGATAGTTCAGAGTCCGGGATCGATCCCATCATTCAGCGCTGCGGGCTGCCCGCGCACGAGGTCACAGCCATCCTCATGAAGCTTGAAATGAGGCGACTCGTCCGAGCGTTTCCCGGATTTCGTTTTGCGCGGCGTTAAAAGCATGTGACCGCTTTGCCGCTCCTCTGTCGCTTGATGCCCCAATCAGATTTCGATGGCCTCCGCTTCTTCCTCCTCGGCGGGTGGCGCAAGCTTGCGAAAATGGATCTGCCCAACGCGGCGGCCGTCGGTACTTGTGACCCGCGCTTCGTAGCCAAGAATTTCGACAGTTTCCCCCACTTCGGGAAATCTTCCAAGCTGCTGGGTGATGTACCCGCCGACAGTCGTAACCTCGCCGCTTTCGAGCACCAGCTCGGGGACGTGGCCGCCGAGGTCGTTGAGCGTCATCGAGCCCTCGATCACAAACTCGTCGCCATTGACGCGCGTGAACGCCGAACGCTCGTTGTCGAATTCATCCTGAATGTCGCCCACCAGTTCCTCCATGATGTTGTCGAGAAATACGATGCCTACCGGCGTGCCAAACTCATCGACCGCCATCGCAAGGTGCGCGTGTTCGCGGAGGAAAAATTTCAGCAGCGTGTCGAGAGGCATCGTGTCGGGCACGATCTTGAGCTCGCGCTTGATCCGCATGAGGTCGGGATTCGGATCGTTGATCAGCTTGAAGAGGTCTTTGATATGGATCAGGCCGATGGCGTGATCGAGGTGGCCTTTCACCAGCGGGAAGCGCGTGTGCTTGCTGCGGATGGCGAGCTCAAGCGTGCGCTCGAAGGGTTCGTCGGCATCGAGCACGATCACCTTGTTGCGCGGGGTCATCACATCGCGCACCCAAAGTTCGTTGAGCCCCAGCGCATTGATCAGGATCTCACGTTCAGTCTCGGTCACTTCCTGCGACTTGCCGCTTTGCGTGACGAGCAATGCGAGCTCTTCCGCCGAGTGCGAGTGCCCGCCTTCGCTGACCGGTTCGATGTTGAAGAGGCGCTTGAGCAGCCAGTTCGCGGTGCCGTTGAGCACGCGGATCGCCCAGTGGGCGGAGCGATAAAATGCATGCAGCGGCGTAGCCAATGCGAGTGTCGTCGAAACCGAGCGGCTGATTGCCAGCGATTTAGGCATCAACTCACCGATCACCACATGCAGGAAAGTGAATGAAATGATCGCGAGGCCGAAGGAAATCAGTTTCACCCACCAGAGAGACATGCCGGTCATCAGGAGCAGCGGCGCAACGAGTGCTTCGACGAATGGCTCGCCGAGGAAACCGAGGGCGAGCGAGGAAATCGTGATACCAAGCTGATTGGCGGAAAGGTAACCATCGAGATGGTTGACCACATGCAGCGCTATCTTGAGTTTCGCCGGGCGGTTTTTTCCTTCGGCCTCAAGCTGGCTCGGGCGGACCTTGACGATCGCAAATTCCGACGCGACGAAAAACGCGTTGAGCAGCAGGAAAAACAGAATGCCGAATAGGTAGAGCAGAGATTTGCCGAGGCTCGGAAATTCGCTGGGCGGCAGACTCGTTGCCGATGCCAGAAAATCTACAGTGAGGGGAAGTGCCGTCATCGGAGAATAGGGTCAGAGTTTTTCATACACGCCCTGATCCCGCCGCTCAAGAACAGTGAAGCCAGCTTTTTTGGCGTCGCTCACCGACAGCGGTTTGGTGATGGCTGGCGTGTTGATGCGCGAAATGATCTTGCGCACCGGGTGTTTGCACAAGGGGCAGACGACTAGAGGGTCACGGTCGACAGGCCGGCGCAGCTCGAATCCGCGCGCACAGACGCGGCAGGAGATTTCAGGATCCTCGGGTGCTTCGGAGCGATATTCGTAGATCGGCATTTAGAAGGGCGTAGACCGGGTAGTTTCCGTTCCACACCACAGAGAGCGTATTCCCTGCCAGCTTACCAGCTGGACTTGGTCACGCCTGGGAGCATTCCCGCCGAGGCAAGTTCACGGAAAGTGATCCGTGAAAGACGGAAGCGGCGCAGGAAAGCGCGACGGCGACCTGTCACTTGGCAGCGGTTGATGACGCGGGTCGGACTCGCATCGCGTGGCAGCATGGAGAGACCGACATAGTCCTTCTCTGCTTTGAGCTTGAGACGGAGCTCAGCATATTTCTCGACGGTTTGCTTCTTGCGCTCGTTGCGGGCGATCCAACTTTTCTTAGCCATAATGCGGGGGCGAATTAAAGGGGGGCGGGGGCAGTCGACGCAAGCCCAAAGTTAAAAATTTCACTCAAATTTCGTAAAATTTGATAAAAATCGCTGATTTGTCGGCATTTTGTGGCGAATGGACCGGGAATTTCCTCACGATTTAATGGGGCGGCGCCGTCTTAGCTCAGGTCAGGGGCTTGTGCTTCATCAGCTTGAATCGTTCGTGGTAGCTGCCGCGGTTGAATTTGCGACAGCAATCGTAGCAGGCGACGCTGCGCTGGATCGGTCGCACGCGGTGGATGATGCAGAGGCAGTTGGGGCAGATGTAGGCGTGGTTGCGCTTCATTCGGCGGCGCTTGAAGGGCAGGGTGTGAAATGGCTTTTCGCCGGGGATGCCGAGATCGGCGCAGGCAGCTTGCCACTCGTTGCCGTGCGGATCGATGTGGCGACGCCCACAACGCTCGTAAGCAATCAGGTGGGCCAGTTCATGCTTGAGGGTGCGCCAAAGCTCCTCGGCTTCACAGTCGCGCAATTTTGGATTTAGCTCGATCGTGCGATCTGGCCACCACGCGCGACCGGCCGTGGTTTGCATGCGCGAATTCCAAACCACTCGTACCTTGCGTGCAAGCTCTGGCAAAGCGAGGCCATTCGAGGTCTCTTCACACCATGCGGTGAGCCCGCCATCTTGCTTCGCGGGCTTCTCTTTGGAAGGTGTCGAAAACCTGAAAACACGCAGCCATGAAGCCCATCGGATATCCATCTGAGGCATGCTGCGATTCATGGGTCTCACACATAACAATCATCAGCGAAATTGGCAACAACACATGTGTGAAAAATGCGCAAAAAATTGCGCGTTCGACCGCGATGGAATTGGCTATTGATCATCAATCGCTTACACGCATCGATAACCAAAAAATTGCCCACATGCCATCGTTTTGCCCCGCTCAGCGTTCAACAAACCATGCTCCCGTGGTGATCCAATCACATGCCGATGCCTCACGCATCGAATTGAAAACAAAAAAATGATTCCCCCATCATCACACAACCCATTGGGCATGGCATCGCCACCTCGGTGGGTTCAGCTCGGTGCGAAATGATCCCAGCCGCCATGGAGGCTGATCCCCTTGCCGTGATCGACCAGTCGCCCGATTGCAGTCAGCTCCAAATGAGGAAAAGCCTGCGCCCACGCCGTCGCCAAATCAGCCAATCGTTCGGGCGCGACTGCCATCAGCAATTCATAGTCTTCGCCATCGCCTAGGGCCCGATCCACGCAGCAGCCCTCATTCTTTGGCAGAGCGTCGAAATTCAACTCGAAACCACAGCCCGAGGCCTCGGCCAAGCGCGGCAAATCTTTGGCCAAGCCGTCGGACAAATCCATCATGGCGGTCGGCTTAAAATTAGATACCAACCAGTCCGCTTCTTTTATCCGAGGCATGAAGTGCAGGTGCTTGTGTGCGAAAGAACCGCCGAGGCGACCCGTGACCATGAGGACATCGCCAGCCTTGGCGGTGGATCGTAGGACGAGTTTTTCGCGAGCGACGCTACCGGTTGCAGAGACAGAAATCACAGCTGCCGAGCCGGTGGGCACTCGCGTGGTCTCACCGCCGGCAAGGACAGCGCCAAAGGTCCGCAAGCCTTCACCAATGCCGGCATATAGCCCCTCAGCCCAACTCAATTCCGTTTCAGCTGGCAGGGCCACGGTAACCAAAAAGCGCTCGGGCCGCCCGCCCATCGCCGCAAAATCCGAAACCACCCGAGCCACGGCCTTCCAGCCGACCTGTTGAGGTGAGGTGTTCGAATCAAAGTGCACATTGCATACCAATGCGTCGGTTTTTAAAAGCTGAACACGCTCCTGATCACCAGGGTAGTCGGCCACCGCGCAGTCGTCGCCTGGTCCGGCACTCGGCGTGGGGTCGCGGGGAACCAAGGAAATCAGTCGGGCGATGAGGGCATCCTCGCCGATGTCGCGAAGAAGACTCATGGGGCGGCATCGAGTGGAATGTTGAAGTGGCGGGCGGCGATTTGCACGATGACGGTGGCGCTGTTGAAGCAGAAATGCACCGCGATCGGGGCCCACAGCGAGCCGGTTTTTTCATAAACCCGCACCAACAAGAGGCCGAAGAGAAACAGTGGCAACAAGGCGCTGAGGTTGCCATGGGCGGCAGCGAAAAACAGCGCGCTGGAAAAAGCGGCGAGCCATGGCCCGGTGAATTTTTTCGCCACGGGATACAGGAATCCGCGAAACAATAGCTCTTCACAGAATGGCGCCACCAACACGGCGGCGAAGCTCATCAGGCCGAGCAGCATGGGATCTTCGGTGGTTTGCAAAAGCTTCACCGATTCTTGGACTGTTTCTCCGCCGACCGATTCCATCCATTGCATGTAGCCGCAGGCCTGGAGTACGCCAAAGATGAGCCACATGATGAGCACCGAGGCGGGAGCGATGAGAAAAGCCGATGGCCAAGCACTCCAGCGCAGGCCAAGCCAGTCGACGGCGCGCGCCCGGCGCGTCATGTAAACCAGCACCATCGCCGCCATGCTGATCTGAAACCCGATGTTGAGTACAAGGTCTGCCGGTGTGAGTTCGCGTGCTGGCGAGGCATCCGCCTTGAGCGAGGAAATCACCAGTGCGGAAAATGCCGTGAAAACCAAGGCCACGGGCAGCAGGTCGAGCGAGTGATAAAGTCGGGTCGATACTTTTCCAAACGGCAGTGGCGGTGGCACCACGGACTCGTGGCCAGCGGCCTCAGAAATTTGCTTGCCGGGGATATTCCTCAATGCCGGCCCCAGAAACGCGAGTGCCGCCGCAGCAAAAGCTGCGGATATTACAAAGGTCGTGGGATCAATGCCGGCAGTCATGAATCGCGGGTGACGCCAGACAGGCTGCGATGGCATG